>JBEIJG010000280.1:0-4647 GCA_040380385.1 Phycisphaeraceae bacterium
ACTTCGAGCGATTGCGGCTGAAGATGTCGACACCTTCCATGTCGGGCGTGCAGATGAGCGCGGTGACCGCGTCCTTCGTCTTACCCGTCTTGGGATCGGTGACCTTCTGCTTCGCCATCACGGTGAAGAGGCCAGAGAGCGCGCCCGAAGTCGCCCACTTCTTCTCACCGTTCAGGATGTAGTGCGTGCCGTCGGCGCTGAGTTCGCAGCGCGTTTCTTGGCCACCGGCGTCGCAGCCGACGTTCGGCTCAGACAAGCAGAACGCGCTCAGCGTTGACTTTGCCATGAGCGGCAGGAAGCGCTTCTTCTGTTCGTCGTTGCCGAAGAGCATGACGGCCTTGCAGCCGATCGACTGGTGCGCCGACACGAGCACGGCCGTCGAACCGCACGAACGACCGAGTCGCTCAAGCACGCGGTTGTAGCTCGTGATGCCAAGGCCGAGACCGCCGAATTGCGCTGGGATCGTCATGCCCAACACGCCGAGATCGAAGAGCTTCTGGATGACCCACTGCGGGATCTCTTGCTTCTGATCGATCTCAATCGATGGGTGCTCGGTCTTCAGGTAGTGGTCGAGCGCGGCGAGGAGTTGGTCGCACTTTGCCGTCTCTTCGGCCGAAACCGTCGGGTATGGGAACGCAAGCTCCTCGCGGAAGTTGCCCCAGAAGACGTTCTTGATGAGACCCATCGTCGACGGATCGGGGCCAAGCATTTCTTGTGCTTGCTCGATCTGCTTGCGATCCTTCTCGGAAACGTTCTTCAGGTCCTTGGCGAGGTTTGCGTTCGACATGTGGGTTCTCGTCAGGTGCTTGCGATTTCGCAGTGCTGCGAAAGTGATGGAAACGACACGATCGAGCATTTCCGCTCGATCGATCCGGCGAACCGCGCGCCGAGGAAAGGTGCCCATGATAGGTTGCCCGACGCGGGAAGGCATCCTCTACGGCGTTGTTGGCTGTAAGTATCGCGCTCGCGTCGATTTGGGATTCTGGGATTTGACATTTTGGGAGTTGAGATTTTTGGGAGTTGAGTTTGAAGGGGTCGAACTGTCATGTCGGATCGGTCGGCATTTCCAACAACGCACGCGACGTGGCTCGAAACGATCCTGATCGACGATCGCTGCATGTCCGATACGCAGCGCGCCGATGTTGCGAATGCGGCGAAACACGCGCACAACGCGGCAAAAGCGCGTTTGCATGTCATGGAGCGCTATGCCGCGCCGCTTGAGGTGTTTGTAAAGGGGTCGAGTCTCGCGCGGCTTGGCGAGCCAGCGGAATTGGTCCACGGGTTTTTCGCAGCTCGGCTCTCGGACGCAAACTATCTGCGCGCGTGGCCGCGAAGCGGCATGCGCTTTCGCCGTTGGTTGATGAATGGCATGTTGTTCTACGGTCAGGGCATCGCGCGGGATCGTGCGCGGGCGGCTGCGCGCGGCGCGACTGTTGCAGCCGAAGAGCTTGACCTACGCGCCGGTACAGCGAGTGCTGCGGAAGAAGATTTCGAGCGCGCATGGGCGTTGACGGTGGTGCGTGAAGCGACCGCGCGTGTTGAGGCAGCGTTGCTCGATGAAGGTCGCGCGGACGAGTTTGAGATTTTCCGTCGTCACGCGATCGATGGACAGCCGTACGCGGCATTCGCTGGTGAAGTTGGTCGCACGCCTCAACAGTGCGCGGGCGCCACACGCTTGGTTGCGCAGCGTGTGCGCACGATGCTTGCCGAGGTACTGCGCGAGGAAGGCGTACCCGAGGCCGAACTCGATGATGAGATCGCGCGCGTGCGGGGCGTGTTGTAGGTGAAGACGTTGTAGGTGAAGACGAGGTCGTGCAAACGGACCTGCAACCACGATCGTGCTAGAGTTTCCTCCATGGAAGCAAGCCCGATTCCATGCGACATCGAGCGGCTTCGGCGCTTCTGCACCGAGCATGGTGTCCGTCGCGTGCGCATCTACGGCTCGGCCACTCGGCCGGACTTCGATCTCACGCGCAGCGATGTTGATGTCCTCCTCGACTTTCTACCCGGACGGACGCCGGGATTCGCGTTTTTCACGCTCGGCGACGAGCTGGCCGCGGTTTTCGGCCGCCAGGTCGATGTGAACACCGAGGAAATGCTGAGCGAGCACTTCCGCGACGAGGTGCTGAGACAGGCGAGGGTGATCTATGACGCGGCGTGATCCGGCCGTCGCGCTTCGCCAAATGCGAGATTTTGCGGCCGAAGCTGTCGAACTCACTTTCGCGAAGCCGCGGAGCGTGCTCGAGACCGATCGAACGCTTTTTCTTGCGCTCACACGATTGGTCGAACTTATCGGCGAGGCATCGACGCGCGTCGACGACGAATCGCGCGCGCGATTTCCCGCCGTACCGTGGCGCGCCATCAAGGAAACGCGCAATCGGCTCATTCACGCGTATGACGACATCGACCCTGATGTTCTGTGGCAGATCGTCACAGTGGATCTGCCGGAACTGGTTCAGGAGCTTGAGGGGGCCTGAGGGAGAGCATGAGGGAGAGCGTAAGACGATGCGAGAGTCGTGCCGCACAGCGCGGCGACTTGCGGATACCCATCCGGCCGTGACTCCAAACATCGACCAGCGCTCTGCGGCGCGGATCCTCGACCTCGCCGATCCTGCGGCTCGTCCGAGAAGGCCCCGCGCGCTCGCGGCGGGCGCGCTGTTCTTCGTGATTTCGGCGTTCTGTGCGCATGGCTTCGTGCTTCGCGGATCCCCCGACGCGGCGCGGGCTGCGGAGATGTCCCCCGCGGGCGCCACAAACGCTCACGCGGAGTCACCAGAGATGAAGCAGATGTTGTCGCGGTTGTCGGTTGCGGGCGCGGTCGCAGTGGGGTCGAGCGCGCTTGCGCAGGACGCCGTCCAGTGGCGCGTTGAGGATGGCGGGAATGGGCATTGGTATGCATTCAAGGCCGAGTCAACGGTGATCTGTTGGCACGATGCTCGGGCGTTGTGCGAGCTACAGGGGGGACACCTTGCATCAATCACGAGCCCCGCTGAGAACCAGCTGCTGTTGTCGCTGACGATTCCAAACAACCCCGGGGTCGTTCAAGGTGGGCCATACATCGGGGGCACGTGCGAAGGGCTGCCGTGGGGGCAGTGGTACTGGATCACTGGGGAGCCATTTTCCTACACCGCATGGATGTCCGGTGCGCCGAATGGTTCGAGTGGTACGACCGAACAGTATCTGCACTTCTGGCGTTGGTCGAACCTTGGGTGGAACGATCAGATCGACTGTGGCGGGCTCATGTTCAGCTACCTCATCGAATGGTCCGCCGACTGCAACTCCGACGGCATCGTCGATTACGGGCAGATTCTCGACGGATCGCTGACCGATACGAATACAAACAACATTCCGGATTGCTGCGAAGCTGGTGTGTCATGCCCGATCGCCGCGAAGCAGTGGCGCGTCGAGGACGGTGGAAACGGCCACTGGTACGGCCTGAAGCGCATGCAGCCCTCGGTCAGTCCCGAGTCATTCTTCACACTCGCGGACCAGATCGGCGGTCATGCCGCGACGATCACTTCGTCGGCCGAGAACGGGTTTTGCGGGCAGTTCGTCGTTCCCTACGACGGCACGCTTTTCGGCCTTCGCAAGCTCGCGGGTACAAATCAGGTCTCCTGGGTTACGGGTGAATCTGTGACCTATGTGAACTGGAACACCGGAGAGGGCACGAATCTCGGTGAGCGCTACGCGCTGCTCCTCGCGAACAACGCGAAGTGGCAGGACACCGATCTCACGCCCCGGCAATGGCTACTCGTCGAGTTCGACGCCGACTGCAACTCCGACGGCATCGTGGACTTCGGGCAGATCCGCGCGGGCGAGCTCGCCGATGCGAACGCGAACAACATCCCCGACTGCTGCGAAGTCGGCACCGCGTGCGACTGCCCCGGCGACACGAACCGCGACGGCGCGATCGACGGCATCGACCTCGCCACCGTGCTCACTCGCTGGGGCCAATCCGCGGCGAAGTTCCCCGAGGCGGATTGCAATCGCGATGGCGTGATCGACGGATCCGATCTCGCGATCGTGCTGGGTTCATGGGGCGCGTGTCCGTGATGCGCGGTTGACCGCCGCGCGAATCTCACGCAAGTGAAGCGGAGTTCGGCCGAGCGGCATCGCCGCGTGGCCGACATCGGACGGTCTCGGCGGAACCGACATGCGCAGGCCGCCCTCCGGCGGCCTGCTGCCCGCAGCCGTTGGCCACAGGGCGGGGCTGTTCGAGTGCCTCTCGCCACGGCCAGAGCTTCCCACGGCCCAAACGGACGCCGCGGAATTCAGCGGATCTCACCCCGATCACTTCTTCAGGAACCCATCCAGCTTCGCGCGCGCCTCGGGCGTGTGGCGCAGCTTCACGAGGTGGTCGCGTTCGCACGCGATCGCTGCGTCCCAGCCGTTCGCGAGGCCGACGCGCACGGCGTCAATGCACGCGGCGCCGTGCTTCGTGCCGCCGACCGTCGCGGCGAGTTCGTCGCATACCGGCGCGATCGCGGCGGCGTTCTTCGGCGAAATCGTGCGGCGCGGCGCATGCATCGAAACGAAGCAACCCGTCGACGCATCCTGCGCGTTCACCCAGCCGATGGCCGCGGCGAGCGCGCCATCCGCGCCGCTGCCGGCCTCGGCGCGCACATCGAAGAGGCACTGCGGCGCCTC
>JBEIJG010000281.1:0-4638 GCA_040380385.1 Phycisphaeraceae bacterium
CGCTTCGATGTTGTTCAACGAGGAGAAGAACTCCTGCGATGGCGGCGAATGAAGCAGATCCGAGTCCAAGTTGCGCGACGATGCGCTCTGCCCGCGTCGCAGCGGGAGGTGCATCAAAGGAGCGCGCTGCCATCGTTCGAAGCCCGATGGCGGCGCATGCCGCACAAGCGACGATTGGCAAGAAGATGATTGTCACTGCGAATGCGTCGAAGCCAAAACGATTGGGGAGCGCAATCAACATGCTGGCCGCGAACACTCCGCTGGCACCAAAGATCGCGATGGACTCAGCGAGCGAAAGCGATCTGTCTGCGCGTCGTCGACGTTTCAACGCGGGAATTGCAATCCCGAGCGCGGGAATCCCCGTCAAGAACCAATTCCAAGTTGCCTCTTCGAAGGGACCGCCGATGAAAAACCCATCGGCCCAGACGAGGCTGATGACGAGGAGTGCGGCAACGCCGACGTAACTCACCCACGTCCACGCGAGTGCGTCGAGTCGGGTTCCGCGCTCGTTCGAGATGGCTGGCAGCATGGTCGCCGACGCGAACGTGACGACCACGGACGTCGCAAGTAGCCGCCAAGAACTACTCGACTGGAGAAAGATTGCGGCGATCGCAATGATCGCGGAGAGCGCAATCGCGACAAGCATGGTCTTGAGCAGTGCAGCGCGGATCGACATGCAGGGAGCCTATCGCGTGCATCGCCGCGATACAGTGCGTTCATGGCCTTCACTTGCAACATAGATCAGGGCGGTCGAAAAGTTCGCTTCTTCATCGGCGTGTTTCTCGAGACGATTGGCATTCTGCTCGGCGTGCTGTGGTACCTCGAGTGGATTCCAGCGTGGACCATCTGGCCCGCGGTCGCGATTTGGATTTCTGCGCTGTTCGTGATTTTCGAAGCACTCGTCGGTTGGTGCGCGGTGCGCGCGATGGGCTTCAAGACACCGATTTGATCCTGACGGGAATTTGCACAATTTCATGCCCAGCGCGTGAAGATTCTTGGCATGATGTTGGGATGCCAACAGGGGAATACGTTGAAAATCTCACAGAGATGCTGAACGCTGCAAGCGCCGGTGACGGCCCAGCGACTGAGCGCCTGTGGCGAACGATTTACGCTGAGATTCACGAGATGGCGGTCCGCGCGTGCTCCGCCGAGGGAACGCGCGCGCAGCTGCAGCCGACGATGGTCGTGCATGAACTCTTTCTCAAGATGTTCGGGCCAAATGTGGAGCGCGCGACGTGGGATGACCGCCGTCACTTCTGGGGCTCGGTTGGTCGCGCGATGGGTCAGTTTTTGATCGATGTCGCGCGCACCGAAGGTCGACTTCGGCGCGGTGGCGGGCGCGATCGTCTGCCGATCGAAATCGTTGCGGGCGAACTCGAAGATGTCACGCGCGCGCTTTCGCCTGCGACGATTTCCGCGATTGAAGCACTTGATCGACTCGAGCAGGAAAGCCCTGAGAGCGCGCAGGTCGCGCGGCTTCGATTTCTTTCAGGCTTCTCGATTGAGCAAACCGCGATTCTGCTCGACATCGCGCCGCGCACCGTGAGTAAGCGTTGGAATTACGCGCGTGCGTGGCTACGCCGCGCAATCGCGGAGGCGGCGTAATGGATGGTCGGCCCGACGAACGATCTGCTTCGCAGGAGACCGTCGAGCGTGTCTTCGATGAAGCCATTGCGCTCTCCGAGAATGCGCGCGTTGCGTTTGTCGATGCGAGCGGTCTCGACGACACCGCGCGACGCAAAGTGATCGATCTGCTGCGGTTTCACGTCGCGGAGCCGACACCTTCGGCGATGCGCGTGTCGGAAGTAGATAGAGAGAAACGACTCGTCGGGGCAAGCATCGGCGGTTTTACGGTGACGAGGCTCATCGGTGTTGGCGGCATGGGTGCGGTGTACGAAGCGATGCAGGATGCGCCGCGGCGTCGCGTCGCACTGAAAGTTCTGCGGACCCCACTCGCGGGCGGCTCGGCCACGCGGCGATTTCGGCTTGAAGCTGAGTTGATGTCGCGGCTTGAGCATCCAGGCATCGCGCGTGTCTACGCGTCGGGCATGGACGGGCGCGCGATCCGCAGTATCCATAGTCGTGTCGATCGTGGTCTCGATCGTGGTTTCGATCGTGGTTTCGATCGTCGCGCTCAAGATGGAGCAGCTTCGGGCGACGCGCCTTCGACTGGAGAGTCTTTCGAGAACGAGCCTTCTGGAGGAGATCCTTCTGGAGGAGAACCTTCTGGAGGAGAACCTTCTGGAGGAGAGCCTTGGCTCGCGATGGAGTTCATCGACGGAGCTCGACCAATCACGGAGTTCTGCCGCGAATCACGCTTGTCGCCGCGCGCGATCGTTCGACTTTTCCTCGATGTTCTTGATGCGGTCGCGTACGGACATGCGCGCGGTGTCTTGCATCGTGATCTCAAGCCCGCGAATCTCCTCGTTGGGAGCGATGGTCGTCCGCGCGTGATCGACTTCGGAATCGCGAAAGCGATGGACGGCGATCGCGCTGCGACGCTCGCGCTGACGGTGACCACGCGCATCGTTGGAACGCTGCAATACATGAGTCCGGAGCAGTTCGGGCACCGCGACGCTGCCGATACGCGCAGTGATGTGTACGCGCTCGGACTTGTGCTCTTCGAAGCACTCGTGGGTCGACCGCCGTACGTGGTGCATCGCGCCGCCGGCATTCTCGCAGCCGCGCGTACGGTGGCGGAATCTCCCGCACCGCGCGCCTCGGCACAGGTGCGTGCGCTGGCGGATGGCTTCGGTGCCGACCTCGATGGCATCCTCTCGAAGGCGCTCGAGAAAGACCCCGCGCGGCGTTACCAGTCTGTCGCTGAGTTTGCAGCGGATCTCCAACGAGCACTCGCGGGCGAGCCCGTGTCGGCGCGCGTTCCAACGTTCGGCTACCAACTCTCGCGTTTCGTCGCGCGAAATCGCGCCTTCTCGCTGGCCGTTGCGGCATCGCTCGTACTTCTCGCGACGACGACAACGCTCGCGGTTCTCGCGGCGCGCGAGGCGAACCATCAGCGCGATGTCGCTGCGCTTCGAACAGCGCAATACGCGATTGAAACCGCCGACTTCCCCGCGGCGCGCGAAGCGTTGGCGTCGCTCGGCGCGGGCGCACGTGGATTCGAATGGAGCGCCGTGCAGTCGCGCGCAGAGGGTTGGCTCTTCGACATCGACTTCGGACAGGGAAACATCTACGAGGTGCTCGATGCGCGAGCTGGCGAGGTTTTCGTCAGTGCGGCGGGTGATGAATCTGTCGTGATCTCGTCGAGAACCGGCGATGTGCTTGCGCGCGTTCGTGATCCGCGCGACGGAGCACAGACGGAGATTCTCTCGCTCGATGTCGACAGCGACGCGCGGCGTATTGCACGTGGCGGGATGAATCTCGCACCGATGGTGCAGTCACTCGATGACGGTCGCATCCTCTGGGAAGGCACAAAACCGAAGAATCTCTTTCCGGCGGTCGCACTTTCGCCGGACGGTGCTCGCGTTGTGTGGGCCAACGACGGCGAGCCGTTGCGCGTCAGCAGCGTCGAGGACGGCGCAGTGCTCATCGAGCGTGATTTCGGTGCGTACATTCGTTCGCTCGATATCTCGCCTGATGGGGCGTTGCTCGCTATCGGTATCGAGCCGGCGCGACTGCTTGTTGTCGATGCGGCGACGCTTGAAGATCGTTGGAGTGCGCCGCTCTCGGGTAGCGATGACGTGCCCGATGTTCGCTTCTCGCGCGATGGCCGCTTCGTGAGTGCAACGAGTTTCGCGGGCCTTGTTGATGTGTTTCGCGCCGATGGCACGCGACACGGCGGGCTCAGCGCGTCAACGATGGGCGGCGTGGCCACCTATGCGGGCGAGATTTCGCCTGACGGGACACTTGTTGCCGCGGGTGCGATGGATCAGTTTCCGCGGATCGAAGAGATCGCAACGGGCCGCGCGTTTCGCTTGCCTGGTCATGACGCGCAGGCTTGGTGTGCCGCGTGGGGAGCGACGCCCGGAATCCTCGCGACGACGGGAACGTCGCTGCGCATTTGGGATCTCGCGATCCACGACCCCGACGGCATGCGCATTGTGCAAGAGCCGTCGAAGGGCATTCGTCTCTCGGCGGACGGCTCGCTCGCCGCGACAATCGTGGAGGCGACTGGCGAAGTTGCGGTCGTTGAACTCGCGTCACGGACGGAACTCGCACGCATCGGCGCGGACGATGGACTGCCAGGATCCATGAGGGGTCCAGTACAGCGGCTCGCGCTCGATGCGACACGTCGGCGCGTGGCAATCGCTGCTGGCGGAACCATCTCGGTCTACGCATGCAACAGCGCAACCGATGCCACGCAGCCGAAGCGGGCCACGCAACTCTGGTCGACCGATGCGGCCACACTCGCGACGGCGGGAATCACGACGATTTCAGCCATTGAGTTTTTCTCGGATGGTCGGCTGTGCGTCTCAAGCGGCAACGAAACACTTGTTGCGCTCGATGCAGAGCGCGGCACGCCGATCGCGATCGCCGATCTCAAACCAATCATTGCTGCCAATCCAGTCATCAGCGAACCGGGCGCCATTGTGTCGCTTCGACAGTCGGGTGACGCGATGGCCGCGGCCTCGACACTTCCGCCGGGCTATCTTCGCTGGAGCGGGCGACCGAATTCGA
>JBEIJG010000282.1:0-4637 GCA_040380385.1 Phycisphaeraceae bacterium
ATGGCGCCTTCGGTGAATCGTTCCGGTGCGCGGCGCTCGAGGAAATCCGCGTAATCGTCGGGACCGAAGCAGATCTCCTGCGAATCAGGCTTGTCGAAAACGGGAAGCCCAAACGCGCGCGCCAACTCGCGAACGGCGGGCTTCTCCATCTCGCCGATCGGCAGCATCATGCGCGCGAGCGCTTGCGGGCCGATCCCGAACAAGACGTACGACTGATCCTTCGCGCGATCGAGCCCGCGTCGAATGCGCGGACCTTGCTCGGTTTGAGCAACGCGCGCGTAGTGACCTGTTGCCACGGCGTCACAACCAAGTTGCTCTGCGTACTGGCGCAACTTTCCGAACTTCAGCCAATCGTTGCAGCGCACGCATGGATTTGGTGTTCGACCTGCGTGATACTCCTCTTCGAAGTAGGAGATGATGCGGCCGAAATCGTTGCGGAAATTGACGACGTAGAAGGGGACTCCGAGCTTCGCGGAAACAAGCCGCGCGTCGGCCGCATCGTTGATCGAACAACACCCTTGATGACCGATGCGTGCGGCTTTCGCGGTGTTTGGTGAAGCGCTCGCATCGAGTCGACACGTTGGTGCATCTTCAGCAACGGGAGTTTCGAGTGCTTCGCCCGGGCTTCCCAGTCGCATGAAACAGCCGACGACCTCGTGGCCGGCTTGTTGAAGCAGCGCAGCGGCGACAGAACTGTCGACGCCGCCTGACATGGCGAGGAGCACTTTCACGGCGTTCTTTCCGCCGAGAGATTAGGCGATGCTGACGTCGCGGCAGAGGTAAACATCCTGAATCGCGTGGAGCAGCTGCACGCCTTCCGCCATCGGCTTCTGGAACGCCTTGCGACCCGAGATGAGCCCCATACCGCCCGCGCGCTTGTTGATGACCGCAGTCTTCACGGCCTCCGCGAGGTCGTTCGAACCGCTTGCGCCGCCCGAATTGATGAGCCCGGCGCGACCGCAGTAGCAGTTGAGCACTTGGTAACGGCAGAGATCGATCGGGTGATCGGTCGCGAGATCGGAGTACATCCGCTTATCGAGTTTGCCGTAACTCGAGTCGCCCGCGTTGAGCGCGGTGAAGCCGCCGTTCAATTCGGGGAGCTTCTGCTTGATGATGTCCGCCTTGATGGTGACGCCCAAGTGATTCGCTTGGCCCGTCAAATCGGCGGCAACGTGGTAGTCCTTGCCGCCCGTCTTGAACGAGTTGTTGCGGAGATAGCACCACAACACGGTCGCCATGCCAAGCGAGTGGGCTTCCTCAAACGCACGCGCGACTTCGACGATTTGTCGCGTCGAGTTGTCGCTGCCGAAGTAAATCGTTGCGCCGACCGCGACCGCGCCGAGATTCCACGCTTCACGCACCGAGCCGAACATGATCTGGTCGAACTTGTTCGGATACGTCATCAACTCGTTGTGGTTGATCTTGACGAGGAACGGAATTTTGTGCGCGTACTTTCGCGACACGCTCGCGAGCACGCCGAAGGTCGTCGCGACCGCGTTGCAGCCGCCTTCCATCGCAAGCTTCACGATGTTCTCGCCGTCGAAGTAGATCGGATTCTTCGCGAAGCTCGCGCCAGCGGAGTGCTCGATGCCCTGATCGACGGGAAGAATCGAAAGATAGCCCGTGTGGCCGAGGCGTCCGTGTCCGTACATCGCTTGCAGGCTGCGAAGAACCTGCGGGCTGCGGTCCGTCGGTCCGAACACGTTGTCGACGAAAGTCGGCGACGGAACATGAATCATGTCCTTCGAGACTTTGGCCTGGTGCGTGAGGAGCGAATCGGCTTCAGCGCCGAGGAGCGATTGAATCTGTGCGTACTGCGACATGCGCGGGAATGTAGCAAACGCCGCGAGCGTTTCGGCTCGCGGCGCTTGAAGTGTCAGTTTGAAGTGTCAAAAGGATGCTGTTCGCGGCTCGAATGCGCCGAGCGACTTCAAGACGCAAAGTACTCAGGTCGACGCCAGTTTTCGCGACGGCTTCGCAGCGACGTCTGCTTCGAGTTGACGGCGAACCTCTTCCGTGGCGGCGAATTCTTCGCCAAATCGGACGAGTCGCAGCGAATTCGCAATGACGAAGATGTACGCCGCCGCTTGATAGAACGGGCCGACCCAAATGTCGAGGCTGCCCGTCGCCGCAAGCGCGAGGCCGACGATCGCGAGCAGAATCGACACGGTGATATTGAGAGCGATGACCGACTTCGCCTTGCGCGCAATTTCGAGGAGGAACGGAATGTTGCGGAGGTCGTCGTTCATCAACGCAACACCTGCACTGTTGGTCGCGATGTCGGAGCCCGACAGACCCATGGCGACGCCGACGTCGGCGGTCGCAAGGATCGGGCCGTCGTTGATGCCGTCACCAACGACAAGCGTGCGGTGACCCTTGCGGATGAGGTACTTCAACTCCTCGTGCTTTTCCTCGGGCAAGCATTCGGCTTCGATCGAGTCGACGCCGACGGATTGGCCAACGCGCGTCGCGACGGCGAGTCGGTCGCCGGTGAAGATGGCCACGCGTCGCACGCCGAGTTCGCGCAGTTTCGAAACGACTTCGCCTGCGTTGCGGCGCAACTTGTCTTCGAGGCCAACCGCGCCGAGGTAGCGGCCGCCTTGCATGACGTGCACGCCCGACATGCCTTCGATCTTCGCTTCAACGGCGCGCACTTCAGCGGCCATGTCGGGGTTCAACTCAATGATCCACGCGCCACGACCGGCGAAAATCTCACCTGTCGCGGTGGTCGCCGCAACGCCACGTCCGTGCACTTCGCGGTAGGCAACAAGCGTTTGCGGCGCGATGCGCGCGCGTTCTGCAGTCTCGAGGATCGACTTCGCGAGCGGGTGATTCGACGATTGCTCCGCATCAGCGGCGGCTTGCAGCAGCGCCGCGCCATCGACGCCCTCTGCGGGAGCGAGACGGCTGACCGCGAACTTGCCTGTCGTCAGCGTACCGGTCTTGTCCATCACGACCGTATCGATGTCGGCCGCCGCTTCGAGCGTTCGGGTTTGCTTGATCATCACGCCGAGGCGTGCCGCAGCAGCAAACGCGGCAACCATCGCGGTTGGGTACGCGATGAGAAGGGCGCCTGGGCACGTCACGACGAGCACGGCGATCGCTCGTTGCGCGGCTTCAGCCTTCGCGTCGGGCGAACCAGACTTCGAGATGAAGAACCACACGATGCCCGCGACCATCAAAACGACGGGAACGTAGTAACCCGCGATGCGTTCGATGAGTTCTTGCTTGCGGCCCTTCGCGCTCTCCGCTTCGCGGATGAGTTTCTCAACCTTGCCGATCGTCGTCTCGCCCTTGACGGCGGTGACTTCGATTTCGATTTGTCCGGTGAGGTTCGTGGTACCTGCGTAGACGGGCGTTCCGGGCTGAACCTCGATCGGCACCGCTTCGCCTGTCAGCGAGGCTTGGTTGATGCTGGAAGTTCCGGCGCGAACGTTGCCGTCGGCGGGGAGATTTTCGCCCGGTCGCACACGGATGATCGAGCCGCGCTTCAACTGCGAGAGCGAAACCTCGCGCTCCACGCCGTTCTCGTCGACGAGGCGCGCGATATCCGGAGTGAGTTCGATCAGTTCGCGAATTGCACGCTGTGCGCCCCACGCGGTGCGCGAGAGCACGAGTTCAGAAAACCAAAGGAAGAAGGCGAGGAAGCCCGCCGCGAGGTACATCTCATTCGCGATCGCTGCGAAGACCGCGAGGCTTGCCAGGCTGTCGCTCGACGCGCGGCCCTCGCGGAGTTCTTCGAAGGCGCCGCGCGCAAGCGGCACCGCGAGTACAAGCGCGCCAATGAGCGCGGGGATGCTGCTCACCGATTGCTCGATTCCGAAGAATGGCGAAATCCACGCGGCGAGGAGCAGCACGCCACCGAAGAGCGCGACGAAGAGCTGCCGCTCGAGGCGCTCAGCGCCGCCAGCATCCTCGGCAGGGTTGCGGGAGGTTGGTTCGATCGTGGTCGAAGTCAGTGTCGACATGAGGGGTCCGGGGCGTCAGGGTAGCAGAGGAGTACGTGCGAAGTCTTCCGTTGGATCGCTCGACGGGAGTAGTTCGAGGCTCGGAGTTCGATTGGACTGTTCGATGCCGATGGAGCGCGTGCTTGGGATAGGGCGAAGAGGCGGACCGCGGTCGAGGACGCTTTCGGTGATCGACGCCCACAGGTTCGTTATCCTGCTCCCGTGCATCACTCCGTGTCAGCGCATGATTCCCAAGAGCACGTGCCGACTGAGCATGTGGTGATTGTCGGCGACGGGCAAATGTCGCTCGTTCTTGCGGATCTTCTCACCGTTCGACGCGTGAAGACCACGATTCTCTCGCCCTTCGCGGCGGAGGCGGCTCGACTGGCGAGCACACGGACAAGCGTCCGGCTGCCCAGCTTTCGCCTTGATCCGGCGGTTGTGGTCACGGCCGACGCAGCGCATCTCGCGAGTGCGTCGCTCGTGGTTTGTGCGATTCCAACGCAATTCATCCGCGCCACGTTCGCCCGTGTCGGCGCGTCGATTCCGAGTGGGGTTCCTGTTGTCAGCGTCGCGAAGGGGATCGAGGCAGACACGTTCCGTCTGCCCTGCGACATCCTTGATGAAACGCTGAACCGCACACGCGCCAAGCCCTCGCCCATTGCGGCGCTGAGTGGCCCGACGATCGCC
>JBEIJG010000283.1:0-4636 GCA_040380385.1 Phycisphaeraceae bacterium
AAGCTTCAGCAGCCCGCCAGTCGCGAGCGCTCAAACAACGAGCGCTCAAATCACGTCGGCAATCCATACATCGCCAACGCAGCGTTGCGATAGCGCGCGTCGAGACTCACTTCGCGATCGATCGCCGGCGCAAGCCACGCGGGAAACGGACACGCGGCGCGTTCGTCCGGCAACTCGACTTCCGCCATCGACAACGGCAGATCGTGAAAGAAGTCGATCTCCCAGACGAGCGCGACTCCCGACGCCGCGTCGCGCACACGATGCCGCGTCTTCGCGATGCGTCGGCCTTCGGTGCGCGGCCACGCCGACACAAACTCATCGCGCGTGATTTCGCGCTCTGTCTCGACGCGCACAACGCCTGAACCTGATTTCACCGTATGAAAGAAGCGCTCACGGCCCGACGGCTCGACGATCCGACGCAATCGACCTTCGGGAAATCCAGCCTTCGCGAGTGCTTCTTCGCTTGCGGAAACAGGCGCGAGATACCCCTGCTCGATCTCCCACACTTCAGCGCCCGCGGGAATCGTCGGGCGCGCCGACAACGTCCACACGCGTTCGATTTCGCGCCCAGCCACACCGTCGCCTGCGCTCATGCTGCACTTCCCGCGCTGCGAGCAGACGACCACTGCGCGATGAGATTCGCAAACGCGTGTTTCATATTGACGTTCGCACGAATCTCCGACTCAAGCCGCGCAAGAAGTCCTACGCGATGCGCGGCGATGGCGAGCGTTTCAGCGTCTGCGCGCTGCGCGGCCGCGCTCATCTGCATGCGCAGGCGCGAGGCAATGATGAGAAGCGCACAACGTGTACCGAGTCGATTTGCGCTTTCTTTCGAAGCCTTCGGATTCTCTTTCACGAGTTTTTCCGCGAATTCTCCGACGAGTTCTCCGAGTCGATCGGCCAGCGCTGCATCGAAGCGTCCCGCATCGAGCGCATCAAAGCGCGGCATCAACTCGTCGCTCCACGCGCGCAAACCCTGCGTATGCGCGAGTTGCGCCATGCCAGGCGAACCTTCGCTGAACGACGAAAGCCACGCGCGCTCGTCGAGCGGAATCGCATGTCGCTCGTACCACGCGCCCATCGACGTCGCATCGAGCGCACGAAAGACCGCGCGCTGACAACGGCTGCGAATCGTCGGAAGCAATCGCTCTTCTTGCGTCGTGACAAGAAAGATGTACGTCCCTGGCGGCGGTTCTTCGAGCGTCTTCAAAAGCGCGTTCTGCCCGTATTGATCGAGCAAATCGGCTTCATCGATCACGAACACCTTGTGGTGCCCGAGATACGCGCCCTTCCAAACGGGCGACTCGAAGTTCTTCCCATCCGCGACCGTGCCGCCGAGCATCAACTCGCGCAAGAGATCGAGCGGGATATTCGTCTGCTTCCGCTCACGCACTTCGCGAATCGACGAATCCTCCGCGCGCTCTTTCGAGATCACATGCAAATCGGGATGCGCTGCGACGTCGATCAACTCCGCGACCCGCGACTCGCGCGGCGCGCGAAACGCCGCAACGTCTTCCTCACCCGCCTCTGCATCGAGCAAGAGCCGCGCGCACTCCAGCGCCGCCGTGCACTTGCCGACACCCGCCGGTCCACTCAGGATCCACGCGTGATGCATATGCCCTGAGCGCATTGCCGTCACAAGCGTTGCGACGGCGGCGTCCTGCCCAAAGAGCACGGGGCCCTCGTGATGAACGGGGCGTACCCGCTCAGGTGGCGGTTGGTCACCAACTCGACCGCGCGGCGCACGTGCCGAAGCCTTGAGAGGGGCCTTCGCCGCCGCAGGAGTTGTCGCGCGTTTCGCCATGGACCGTCCTCAGCCACCCCCACCCGCCGTCGCGTCTACGGCGTTTCGGCACCGCGGCGCGCATCGTACAGATCGATCTCACGCGATCGGCCGAGGCCAGTTGCGGGGGCGACTCTGCCTTGGGTCATGCCCCAAAATCAAACTTCTGGCACTTCAACGAGTCGGCAGGGCTGGGCCTTCTTCGGGCCTTTCGGATTCGACTGGTCGATCGGCACCATCAATGGCTCGCCGTTCAGAAGGTGCGCAGGGAAGCGACGCATGAGGTCTTCGACTTCAGGGGCGAAGAGCGTCGTTTGACCGTCGTACGCGCGGCGGTCGAAGTTTCCGACCGTCACGATGCTCGTCTCGCTGTCTTCGTCGTGGTGAAACCACGCGTCGACGCCCTTCGCGCGGAGATCCGAGCAGTAGCGCTCCGCCGCCCGCCGCATCTCGTCGTACTTCACGCCCTCCTCACCAAACGTCGACCACGCGGCGACCTGCAGCGTGAAGAGGGGGCGAACCTTCGGGTACTTCATCCGGAGATTTCGGATGTCGAACGGTTTGGTCGCGGCGGACGCGTCGTCGGTCGCGGTTCGCACGAGCATCGCCCCCGCGAATGGCTTCGCCTTCCCGCGTTCGATCGCCTTGACGCGCTTCAACTCGCCCTGCGCCGCCGTCTCCTGCGGGCCCTCAAAGCGACCGATGACGATCGCAGAACCCTTGCCGACGCGCCGCACGAACGCGCTCGCGAGCTCGGGGTAGTCGCGCACGAGTTGAGTGCGGAACGCATTCGCCCGCTCGACATGGTCTGGCTGCGTGAAGGTCGCCAACATCACCGACCAACGACCTTTCGCGTTGGCAGCTTGCGCGGCGGCACCCGATCCCGACCCGTTCGCCGCGGGCGACTTCGATACGGCATTCTTCGCGGCGCCCGACTTCGCGGCATTCTGACTCGATGTACCGCGCGCTCCCGGCGTTTCGACCCCCGCCATGACGTCGTCTTCGGGGTTGATCAGGTCTAGGTCCCCCGCACGCGCGCTTGTCGGCTTGGTCCCTGCGCTTGAGGTCTTCTGTCCCGACCCGCCGCCGCAGCCGAACGCGAAACTGAAAGCAATCGCCACCGCCAACGCACGGGTCACCACACCCGAGGCTCGCTTCGACGTGCGATCTGAGCGAAGTTGGCCTGAATTTGGAATTTGTTGCACGAAGCCTGGCATGAATTGCTTGTCCTTTTGGGGAAGCATCGCATAATCTCGCGTCAGAATGCGTAAGGAAGGCTCAATTACCGCGCACTCGCAAGTGGTGGGTTGAAACCTCATTTCTCACGGGCAGATTCGCAAGGAAGTCCCGTTCTGTCAAGGAGTTAGATCCCTGTTCCATCTGTAACGGTTGCTCAAGTCGTGCCGGTGAATCGGTCGATGTAGAGGTGGGCAGGATGCAAGCTCGACGTCGCGTGGTTCGAGCTTGAGACCCACGGTCAAGAACCAGGATGGTTTGGCCTCGTGAGGAAAGGTCGTGTTGGGAGGAACCCGCACGCCCGTTCCAAGGAGTGAAGCAATGGCAAATCTCAGCAACATCAATGGCGGCTCGCACTCGGTTTCGACGTACGGACCGGGGATCGCGCAGGGCGTGCGCTCGACGAGCGACGCTGCGGCGCGTCGAACCGACTCGACCACCACATCGACGAACAGTCGCTCGGGTGATCGTGTCGAAGTGAGCGAAGTCGCTCGTTGGCTCGAAGAAATGAACCGTCTCCCAGCGGTCCGCGAGAACAAGGTCGCGGCCGCGCGTGCGGCGATCGCAAACGGCACGCTCGACAGCGACGAGAAGCTCGCGATCGCGGTGTCGCGCATGATCGACGAGATCGGTTGATCGCCTGATCTGTTGCATTCAGGTGCGCTTCCCGCGCCGCTTGCGAATCCAACGGCAGCCAACTTGAAAACAGCTTGAACTCCCCGCCTTCACTCGGCGGGGTTTTCATTTTTACGCTGCAAGCTCCCGTACGATCCACGCCATGCTTTCTTCGCAGGCCTTTCGCCTCGTGCGCGCTTGGCGCGCTCTCGCCCTTCTCAATCTCACGCTTCTGACGAGCGTCTTCGTCGCGACCGCTGCAACTCGCGGCGCTTCGGCGCAACAAGGCCCCGTCAACGGCATGCGCCCAAGCGATCCAGCGCGATTCGCGCTCGTGGGCGCGAAGGTGATTCCGGCGCCAGGCGAGACGCTTGAGTCGGCAACGATTCTCGTCCGCGACGGCGTGATTGAAGCCGTCGGCACGGACATCGCCGTACCCGCGGGTTACCGCGTCTACGACGTCAAGGGAAAGACGCTACTCCCGGCGTTCATCGAGGCCGCGCTGCCCGTCGACAGCGCCAGTGCAGCGAGCACCGCGAGTGCTGCGCCGGGTGCGCACTGGAACGCCTCGGTCACCCCAGAAGTCCGCGCAAGCGAATTGCCCGTGAGCGATGCGACGATCGACGCCCTGCGCGCACAAGGCTTCGCGGTCGCGCGCGTCCTTCCGGCAAACGGCATCCTCCGCGGCGCAACCGATCTCCGCGTCCTTCTCAAGTCGTCCGAACGACCGCTCGGCCTCGCACTCAACGGCAAAACAGCGCAAGTCATCGGTCCGCGCAGTTTCGACTTCAGCGCGTTCTTCGGGCAACAAACCCCTGCAACGCCGAGTCCAACTGTTGGACAACCGACACCGCCCGCACAGCCTCGAAGTGAACGCTCGGGCAACTACCCGTCAAGCCTCATGGGTTCGTACGCGCTCATGCGACAGACGCTCCTCGATGCGAAGTGGCGCGCGGCAACGCTCGCTGTCACGCAATCGACACAACCCGTCGACGACATGAA
>JBEIJG010000284.1:0-4609 GCA_040380385.1 Phycisphaeraceae bacterium
CGTTCGGAGGTTTGTGACCGCTCGGCTCGGCGCAAACGACGAACGGGGAAGAAGAGGAAAGGCCATGACCAAATCGGCGGATGATCGAGCGAGCTCTGTCCAACAGTGCATCGAAGATCTCTTTGAAGACGTACGGGGATTGCCACCAAATGAGCGTGAAGCGCGGATGGCGGTGGCGCCGGTCACGGAAGAGGTGCGCGCGGAGGTGCGTTCGCTTCTCGTCTTTGACGGCGAAACCGTGCACATCGCGCCTTCAAGTCACGCAGGCATGGCGCCGTTCGATGCAACGTCGTGCCTTGGTGTTTCGGTCGACGGCTTCACGATCCGTGCGGTCATCGGATCGGGCGGTATGGGCACGGTCTTTGAAGCAGCGCAAGAGAGGCCGCAACGATTGGTCGCACTCAAAGTGCTGAGCACGATGGGTACGCGACAAAACGCGGCTCGGCGATTTCTTCGAGAGTCAGACTTCCTCGCGCGTCTCGATCACCCCAACATCGCGCGCGTGATTGCGGCGGGCATCCTGCGCAGCGCGGACGGCAGCGAACGCCCGTACTTCGCGATGGAACTCGTGGAAAACGGCCGAGCCATCACGAGATGGATGAAGGAAACGAACCCGTCGCGCGAGGTCGCTTTGGCAAAGTTTGCAGAAGCCTGCGACGCGGTTGGTGCTGGACATCGTGCGGGTATCGCGCATCTCGACTTGAAGCCGAGCAATTTGTTGATTGGTGCGGATGGTCGCGTGCGCGTGATCGATTACGGCATCGCGCGTTCGCTTGAGCGTGTCGATCAAACTGTTGCTCCGCTTTCAAGTGAATCGCTCGAACAGGGACTGGTCGGGACGCCGCAGTACATGAGTCCTGAGCAATTCTCGCGTGATCATCGCACGGTCGACTCGCGCGCCGACGTTTACGCGCTCGGGCTCATGCTCTACGAGCTCACGACCGGTCGTCTTCCCTACGAAACGCGCGGGATGAGTTTCCAAGCGATCGCGCGGCTCGTTCGTGACGCGCAACCCATCGCGCCTCGATTGGTCGATGCGCATGTGCCGCGTCCACTTGATGCGATCATTCGACGCGCGATCGCAAAGGACCCCGCGCTGCGCTACAGCACAGCCTCGGAATTGGCCGACGAACTCCGTCGATTCCTCGCGGACGAACCCGTGGTCGCCGAGCCCATGACGCGCGTCGAGTCGATCACGCGCGTCGTTCGAAAGAACAAAGCGTTTGCTTCCTTGTCGGTACTCGCATTCGTTGCATCACTTGTGGCTGCTGTTGTTGCATGGAACGCCGCGTCGGACGCAGAGCACGCATCGACGCGTTCCGCGCGCTTGGCTTCACTCGCGAATCTCCGTGCCGCAACCGCAGCGATGCGTGAAGATGACCCAGCGGAAGCGGCGAAACTCCTTGATCGCGTGCGCATGGAAGATCGTGGCTGGGAAGCACGCCATCTCCTGGCATCGATCGCGCGACACGAGTTGTATGCGCCGATCTACAGCGAGATTCTGCACGTCGCCGTCGCCGGCGACACGGGCGAAGTTGCGTGCGGCGTGTCGAGTGGCTTCGTGGTCATCGTCGATCCGAAGAAGCCCGAGCCATATGAAATCCACGATCTACGCGCAGAATTCGGCGACTTCGCGAACAAGTTCTTCCCGACGATGGCCATCTCTTCCGACGGGCGACGCATTCTTGCACCGCTCGGCAGCGGCCGATTGATGGAACTCAACCGCGACCGCGGCTCGTGGAGTGAGTTTCCTGTGGCGGGACCGTGGTGCGCCGATGCGGACGGCGCCACGGTTGTTGCAGATATGGGCGCGATCATGTTCGTACCGCGCGACAAGGTGCAGCCCTCGGCGCGCGTGGCGTTTGAGGGAACACCGATCAGCGTGAGCATCGCGCGAGGCGGGCGCTTCGCGACGGCGCTGCTTGCCGATGGAACGATCGTGATGTACGCGATCGATGTTGTGCAAGGCGGTATCACGGAGCGTTGGCGCACGAAGGAAGTTTTCCGTCGACCGCGCATGGTTGCGGTTGCAGACGATGGAAGTGCAGTCGTTGCGGTTTCGCGCGATCCTGAGATCGTTCGACTCAACGGCGTCAATGGAGCGATTGAGCGGCGAGGTGAACTTGCGGGCGGGGCAGTGTTTGAGATTGCATTTGCGCGTGGTGGTGAAACGGTCGCTGCGAGCAGTTGGGCGAACACGATTCGCGTGATCGACGCGAACACGCTCGAAATCCGCGAGTTTGTCGGCGGAACGCTTGGTCACGTCTGGGGCATCGATTACTCACCCGACGATTCGCGCATCATCGGGCGTGTGATTGTTCCGGTCCCCGACCCGACAGGTGATCGAGTCAGTATGGAGTGGCTCGGCGGGTACCGCATCGGAACTCCCGGCGGAACCCGCGATTTCGACATTGGACGCGATGTTCTTGCGGCATATGCCGAGATGAGCGAAGGCAAGATCTATCTCGTTGATATCGATGGGCAACTCGGCGTCTTGCGCACAGACGATGGCGTGCTCGAGCCAATCGGCAATGTTGGCGTTGATGCGCGTGTGTTGCGACGCGTCGCTCGTTGGACGGAGAATGAAGCGGATAGAGTCGATTCGTTCTACGTCGGCATGTCGACGGGTGTCGTCGTGCGCTTCGATCGCGCGCTCGACGGCAGCATCGTGGAGCGATGGCGAAGGCAAGTTTTCGGTTCAGGCATCACAGCGCTCGAAATCTCACCCGATCAAGCCTCGGTAGCGTGCGGAGCGCGGGAGCGCACTTGCGTTGTGCTCGAAGGCGAGAGCGGTGATGCACGGTGGCGCACCGCGTTGCCCGTGGGAGTCTCGGGTTCTGAGCGTCAGCGGGTTTCCGGCTTCGCATTCATCGATGCCGAGCAAGCGCTCGTGCCAATCTCTGTCGATTCGCTGTGTCACGTACCGGTGTTGTCGATACGTGATGGGCGAGAGATCCGCGCATTCAGCGAGGACTGCGTCGAGATTGAGAGTTCTGTCTCCGCGTCGCACGACACCATTCTCGGCGTCGGAGTGACTGGCGCGATGCACTCCTATCGCGAGGGCGCGTCAACGGGCGCTGCGAAGGTCGCACGCAACGGCGGCATCATCAGTGCGTTTCCAAACGACGACCGGTTTGTCCTCGCCGCGCGTGACGGTTTGCTCCGCATACTTTCGATCGAACCCGATGCCGAATCGGATGGGCAAAATCTCCTTCAGGGTGTCGAAGATTTGATGCGCTTGGATCTCCCCGCGGGCATCGCGATTGCGGTGGGGTTCAACCCCATCCGCGATGAAGTTGCGGTGCTTTCGAATCGCGGTCGATTGCGTGTTTGGTCGGGCCGTGTCGATCCAGCTTCGGTTCCGCGCCCAGGTGTTGGTCAACTGGAAGCGTTGCAGCGCGCGGAGGCGATTCGAAATGCCGCAAGCGCGAGAGCGCAGTGACAACGCAGTGACATGACGGGGATATTGGGGAACACCGACACGCAACCACGAAACCTGTCGGCGCGCATAGACTCGCCCTCTTCATGGGTAACGACAGTGACAATTCTGAAGCGAAGAGCGATGCTGCTGCGTCGCCTCAAGCGCAACCATCGGTTCGCGCAGGTCTCGCCGCGATTTGGAAGTTCGCGCAGGGCGAGCATGTGAACTTCGCGCTTGCAACGGGCGCGCTCGTGGTCTCAGCGGTTGCGCTCTACATCGCGCCACTCGTGCCGCAATCAGTCTTCGACACAGTCGTTGGCAACCCTGAGAACGCATCGCGTATCTCACACGCGGTCATCGATGCACTTGGTGGCATCGACCGCGTGCGTACATCGCTGTGGATTCCAGCCGCCGCGATGATCGGTATCACGATCATTTCGGGTGTTGCGATTCATCTCAAGACGCGCTTTGCAGCTGGCGCCGCAGAACGCATCGCACGACGTTTGCGCGATCGCATGTATGACCACGTGCAGCGACTTCCGCCTGCAACGCTTGACGCGTTGCCATCCGGCGACATCGTGCAGCGTTGCACGTCGGACATCGAAACGACGCGCACGTTCTGCGCCAATCAAGCGCCTGAAATCGGACGCGCGGTGCTCATGCTCGTCGTGCCGTTGCCCATCATGCTGCTTCTCGATTGGCGCATGGCACTTGCATCGATTGTCTGTGTGCCCGCCATGCTTGCGTTCACGGCTGTCCACTTCCGCCGCATGGCGCCGTCTTTCGCTGCGAAGGAAACAGCCGAAGGCGCGATGACAACGAACGTCACCGAGAATCTCACGGGCATTCGCACGGTGCGTGCGTTTGGCCGTGCAGCGCATGAGAATGCGCGTTTCGCCGTGAGTTCAGGCGCATTTCGCGATGCTGACGCGCGACTCTTTCAGTTGTTTGCGGGCTTCTGGGCGAAGTCTGATTTGATCTGCTTCTTGCAGCAAGTCGTTGTGGTGGGTCTCGGTGCGTGGCTTCTTTCGCGCGGCTCGCTCGAACTCGGCGCGTACTTCTACTTCCTCACCGTGGTTGCAATGTTCATCTGGCCAGTGCGCATGCTTGGCCGCATGGTGGTTGAGGCCGGCAAAGCATTGGCCGCGGTCTCGCGCTTGGAAGAGATTCTTTCAAAGGACGAAGAGC
>JBEIJG010000285.1:0-4603 GCA_040380385.1 Phycisphaeraceae bacterium
AACTGGCCTCGGCATCGCGGTGGATGCCGCGTCGCGTGGCTATCGCACTGCACTGATCGAAGCGCATGACTTTGCGAAAGCGACGAGTTCACGCAGCACGAAGCTGGTTCACGGCGGCGTGCGCTATCTCGCGGAGATGCACTTCTCGCTCGTGACCGAGGCGCTCGAAGAACGCGCGATTCTCTGCGAAAACGCGCCACATCTCGTACACGACCTCGCGTTCATCGTGCCAAAGTATCACTGGTGGGAAGGGCCGTTTTACGGTACCGGGCTCAAACTCTACGACGCGCTCGCGGGGAAGCGGAATCTCGGCAAGAGCCGTTCACTCACCCGCGAAGAGACGATTTGCGCGATTCCTGGTGTCCGTGAAGAGGGGCTCCTCGGCGGCATCGAATACCACGACGCGCAGTTCGATGATGCACGCATGGCGCTCGCCCTTGCGAAGACGGCGACGGATCGCGGCGCGAGCGTTGCGAATCGTGTGCGTTGCGTGGGGCTCGTCAAGGAAGACGGACAAGTCGTCGGCGCCGAAGTGCGCGATGAAGAATCTGGCGAGACGTTCCGCATTCGTGCGTCGATCGTGGTGAACGCGACAGGCGTCTTCGCAGACAGCCTTCGTCGCATGGATGACCCACAAGCGAAGACAAGTTTGGAGCCTTCGCGCGGCACGCATCTCATTCTGCCGCGGCGGTTCTTGCCCGCCACGCACGCGATCATGGTGCCGCACACCGACGACGGCCGCGTGCTGTTCGTGATTCCGTGGCACGGCCGCACGCTTGTGGGTACGACCGACACTGAAGTCAAGGAAGCCGAACTCGAACCGCGGGCAACGAGTGAAGACATTGACTTCATTCTGCGCAACGCGGGGCGATATCTCGCCGCGGAACCAACGCACGCCGACATTTTGAGCGTGTTTGCAGGGCTTCGTCCGTTGGCGCGCCCGTCGGATGAAACGAGTTCGAAGAAGGTTTCGCGCGAGCATTCGATTGAAGTTGCGCAGTCGGGTTTGGTGACCGTCACAGGCGGCAAGTGGACGACGTATCGACGCATGGCAGAAGAAGCGGTCGAGGTCGTTGCGGAAACAGCGGGGCTCGAAGTCCGTGGATGTGCGACGGAAACGCTGCGCCTACACGGCTATGACACCGAGGCGGGGCTCGAAGCGGGGCTTCCAGATCCGCGCCGCATGTACGGGGCCGATCGTACAGAACTCGAGAAAATCGAGCGCGCGGATCGATTCCATGCAGCGCCGATGCACGCGTCGCTTCCGGTCACGCAGTCGGAGGTGATCTTCGCCGCACGCAGTGAAATGGCGCGCAGCGTTGAAGATGTTCTCGCGCGACGCACGCGCTCGCTTCTCCTTGATGCGCGCGCTGCGATGGAAATCGCTGATGAAACGGCGCGGCTCCTCGGACGTGAACTCGAATGGTCCGACGCACAGTGCGCGGCGAGTGCGGCGGAGTTCCGTGAAGTTGCGCGCGGATATCTCCCTGCGTGATACGCTCCGTGCATGGACGCGAAACTTTTCTCGAACGCGCGCAGAGCGTGCAAGGGTTCCGTCGCGGTGGCCGCGGCTTTTGTGCTGTGTGATGTGGGTATTGTCTTCGCACAGACTGCCGCGGAGGGTCAGGCGACCGCGCCTGCGACGACGCCTGCGAGGAATGCAGAGACCCCGTGGCCCATCGTGCTCGGCACGCGCGCGGCCGCACTCGAGCGAAGTTGGCCGATCGTTGATCAGGTTGTGCTGGTGCCGGATGGTCGGACGTACCTCGACGAACTCTCGCGTTGGACGGAAACGACGCGTTGGCCTGTTCTCTTTGAAGACGACGTGTACGCGCCGCTCTTTGTGCGCGGATTCAAGCCTGCGCGCGTCGTGCGGCGTGCGTCGGTTGGCGCGATGCCGGAAGCGCGTGCGGATCGCGAGAAACTCATCGCGACGTCCGCCGCGGAAGCGATCAAAGATGGCGCGGTGGACATCGTCGCTGCATGCGGCGCACGTGGATTTGCGCCGCCGATGGTCGTTCTCGCGAGCGCGGATGATTCCGCATGGCCAGCGGCCGCGGCGCTCGCGGCTGGTCGAGGTGCCCCGATTCATTGGACGAACGACGACTTTGGCCGCGTGAACGACAAGATGAACTCCGCGACGTTCGTGCAACTCGCAACGGAACTCGAGCGCGCCGCCGATCGCACGGGGCTTCCATGGCAAGGTCTTGGCGATGCGATCGACGCATTCGTTGTTTGCCGGGAAATCGCGTGGAAATGCGACCCTGATCTTCCCGAGGCGCTCAAAGTCAACATCCCGAGCGGGCCGTTTCCGACCGCGCCAGGGCAACCTGTTGCAACGTTGAACACCCTCGGCCGACATCGCGATGGCATGTGGTGGTCGATGGGTTCTGGCATCGTCGGAAGCGAGGCGCGCAGCGCGTACGTGGCAATGGCTTCGCTCTTTACTCCGCGTGAAAGCGCTTGGCTCTTCCACACCTACGACGCGGGAAATGGCTGGAATGACTACGACACAGCGAAAGCGGTCGAGCCGCTCGAAGCGCAGGGCATGGTGGTGCAATCGTGGGGCCGCGATCAATCGACCCTCGACGGTTGGCGGCGCATTCTCATGGGTGGCTTCGGTTCCGATGTTCTCTTCGTGAACTCGCACGGAGTCGCCACGCAGTTTGGCTTGGCCGCAGGCGGAACAGCAACTGCGCGCGATGTTCCCGTCTTCGATCGCCCGTCGATGGTGCACTTCCTGCACTCATTTAGTTTGGAGTTCCCAGGGAACGACGAGTGCGTCGGTGGCGCGTTCCTCGACGCGGGCGCGTACGCCTATTTCGGATCGGTCTACGAACCACTCTTGATGGCGTTCGTTCCGCCCGAACTTCTCGTACAGCGTGCCGACGCGATGATTCCATTCGCGATCGCGGCGCGCCAATTTGAAGGACCACTCGCGCGTCCGTGGCGCACGATGAGTTACGGCGATCCGCTTGCGTTGCTCGCGTCGAAGAAAAAGATCGGCGCGAAACGCGTTGCTCCAACGGAGGACACGGCGGCGTCGCTGCGCGATGAGGCAGTGTTGTTTCTGAAGGAGTGGAAAGAGTCGAAAGACGCGACGAAACTCGCGGCCGCAATGAAGTCGCTGGAGCTCGCGGGCGAAGATGAACGCGTTCGACAAGCGTGGAAGATCGCGAGTGCGAGCGAAGGCGCGAAGGATGCGGCGCCTTATGCACTCGGAGCGCTCTTTCGCGCGCGAGATCTCGACAACTTTGCCGTGGCGTACGCGATGACATCGAAGCCGAATCGCGTCGCGCGTCAGATGCTCTGGCAATTGGCCATTCCGCGACTCGCAACGATCACTGACCCGCGCATCGTGGCGTTACTCGCGCGCGATCCGCGCGGAACCGACCCTTCCCTCGATTTGCTGATGCTGAAGCCCGCAGGGCAGCGTCTCTTGGGCGACGACGGTTGGCGCGCCGCGATGGATCGACTTGCCCGCGAAACGCAGAATGAAACGGCGCGCGGGAAAATCGAAGCGTTGCGCTGAGCTTTACGAACCCGCAGGCGCGGCTGGAGCCGCAGGTGAGGCTTGCTGCGCAGGCGTGCGCGGAGCCGCGCGTCGCGCGAGTGTTCCACGTGCACGTTGGATCGTGTCTTCTGCGTCGGGTTCGCAATCCTTCGCTTCGTTCAGTTGCGCGTTTGCTCGTGCATCCTCACGTGCGGCAAGCGCCGCTTTCACATCGTCGGCCACGGCGCATGCGAGACCCGCGAGGCCTTGCGGTGTTGGATGAAGTTCATCGCGCTGGAGGAGCGGCGCATCTTTCGTGGCGACCAAACGGTCGGTGCCGATTTCGAGCGCGCCTTCCTCCATGAGTTGCTGCTGCATGCGCGCGAGCGGCACGACGCGGACGTTCGCGCGGTCCTTTGCCCACGCGCGGAATCGTTCGTTCGCCTTCGCGAGCGTCTCCGTCGCGGGCATTTGACGCGCGGAGAGCATCTTGCCAACGGCGCGCGACATGTCGGGAATGTCGCCGACAACGAGGGGTGCCTCGAAGGTCGCAAGTTCCGCGAGGCCTTTCTCGAGTTTGACGAGACGATCGGCCTCCGACTTGAGCGGTCCGCCTTCAGGCGCATCGTCGCCGTAGCAGTACCAAAAGAGAAAGTCGAGGGCGACGACGCAGTCGGGATTGAAGTCACGCGCGCGCTTCGCGGCCTTCGCGCCGTTTGCGACGGGAGAAAGAAAGAAGAAACCGCTCGATGCATCGGTGGTGACGATCGTGAGGTCGGGACACGCGAGTTTGAGCATGTCGGCGAGGCGGAACGAACCGCTGTACTCGCCGTCGTCGCGCTTCTCGCGCATGCGGCAGCCGAAGCCTGCGGAGGCGCTCGCGCCGATGACCGCGATGCGAACGGGAGTCGGGCGCGCGGGTTCCGCGGTTGGCGCCCGTGCTTCCTGAGAGCGTGCTTCCTGAGCGCGCCCGTCCTGTGCCCCTGCGTCCTGTGCCCCTGCGTCCTGCGCCCATGCGTCCTGCGCCCATGCGTCCTGCGCCCATGCGTCCTGCGCCCATGCGGCAACTGGGAGGGTCAGCGGGATTGCGAGCGCGAAGATCGATGCGAG
>JBEIJG010000286.1:0-4590 GCA_040380385.1 Phycisphaeraceae bacterium
CGCCAGCGCGCTGATTCCGCCCGGCGTCATGCCGAATTCTGGACAACCCTCGGCGGCGATGCCACCCGCGGGCCCGCACGTGTCGCAAGTGCCGCACCTGCCACCCGTGATGCTCGGCGTCCGGATGCGCGAAGTCGACCCAGTGCTCGCCACCCATCTCGGGCTCGATCCG
Source organism: Phycisphaeraceae bacterium (assembly GCA_040380385.1). GTDB lineage: Bacteria > Planctomycetota > Phycisphaerae > Phycisphaerales > SM1A02 > QWPT01. The sequence goes on from JBEIJG010000286.1 coordinate 173, forward strand.
CGCAAGTGCGCGGTGCTGGAAGATGTTTCCGAAGAACTCAGCGGCTACGAAGGTGGCTTGCGCGACCATGACATCGTCGTCGCCATCGACGGCTCAAGCGACGCGAGCCCCTCGCACGTTCGCCGCGTGCTGCGCTCGAAGAAGGCCGGCGACACCGTCAAGTTCGACGTTCGACGTGGCGGCGGGCAGGCACAATCGCTCACCATCACGCTGGAGCCATTCGATCACGGCAAGCTCCTGTCGGTGACCCCCGCGCGCGTCGGCGGCTAACCGATCGGCCAATCCATCGAAGGCGCGGCTCGTTGCTGCCCTCGAAGCCGGACAGACAGATCCGAGCGCATCGGTATACTCCGCCTCCCATGCTCGAGTCCGCCGCCTTTGAACCTGGAACTCGCGTCCGCGTCACGCAGCAGTTGCCGCAGACCCACGCCGTTTGGACCACCACGGTTGAAGGTGTTGTCTGCCGCTATCGCCAAGCGAAGACAGGCTCGTGGTTCGCCCACGCCAAGGCTGACAAGCTTTGGCTCGATCGGCTTGAGGTCAAGAAGGATGACGGCGAACTCGTGACCCTGAACCTCGACCGCTACAGCGTGGTTGAAGCGGTCTGAGTCCGGTCAGATTCTGAGTTCGCCAAACGCTCCGTCGCGTTGAACTGCACGCCCCGAGGGCGTGTCTATTTTACGACGTGCGCAGTTGGTCTTTGCCGATCGTGCAAAGAGTCGCGCGGGCGCGCCAGCCGACATCCATCGCCGACGCAATCCATGTATTCAACCCGTCGAGCGTGACGGCATCGACTTCGGCCGAGAGTTCGCCAAGCGAGCGGCATCGACCCAGGCGGTACCAATCGCTCGCCAAGGCCGCCGCCCGCGCCCCCGTGCTCTCGCCTTGCATGATGAGTCGACTCTTGAGGCCGACCACCGCGCGACGGAATTCATCGGCGTGAACGCCATGCTCGAAGTGCTCAAGCTCGGCGCGAATGGTGTCAAACGTCTCCTGTGCGCGCTCAGGCGTGCTTCCCGCGTAGACGGCGATCATGCCGCGGTCGCGACCGCCGGCGTAACCCGCGTTCACCGAGTAGCAGAGGGACCGGCGCTCGCGCACTTCCGTGAAGAGGCGGCTCGAAGACTCGCCACCGAGGATGGTCGCCGCGATCCGACAGAGGAGGCTCGAGGGTTCGCGCTCGTTTGGCGCCGTGAGGCCCATCGCAATGTGCGTTTGGTTCGACTCATCTGCCTCATGCAGCGCGCCACCCATCGCGTCGCCCGTTGCCTCGACTTCGGGGCCGACGCCTTCCCAGCCCGCGAGCAGCCCGTCGAGTTGCCGCGCGAGATCGTCCGCGTTCACCGCGCCCGCGACCGCGAGAATCGAGCCGATTGGCCGCACGCGCTTCGCCCAACTCTCGCGCAGCGGATCGATCTCCGCGCGCTCAAACGCAACCTTGTTGCCGTGGCCGTTGCGGTTGAACGGCGGTGGCAAGTGACGCTCGCGCAAGTTGAGCGAAACGCGGTGCTGCGGATCATCACGCAGACTTTCGAGTGATTGGAGCGCGAGGCTTCGCACTGGATCGAGGGCTTCGGCCGGAAGATGCGGTCGAACGACGAGATCGGTCAGAAGCGGAAGCGCTTCTCCAATGCGCGAACCAATCGTGGTCGCGCCGATCACGATGTGCACCGCAGCGGGCGAAACCGATCGCTGCACACCCGCGCGATCGAGCGCGTCGGAAAATTGCTTGCTGTCGCGGCCGCCCGCGCCGCGTTGCGCGAGTTCGGCGAGCAGACTCGACCAACCATCGCCATGCTCGCCATCGGGATCGGAAGCATTGCCCGCAGGAAGCAACCAACTGACCGCGGCGGTTCGGACTCCCGCCATTTCCTCGACAAGGAGCGGCATCCCGCAACGAAGCATGCGGACGTGAATCGGATTCTCGCGAGGAACAGAGGTCATCTCCGCGATGCTATCAGGCCCGACGACCCTCTCTCGCCGCGCGTGCAACCGTTTCAAACCAAACAACCCGCAGGTGCACGGCACCGACGGGGTCGACCAAGCAGGTACAGAGCAAAGTGGCACTCGGAATGAGCCGATTCCTCCCGAGGCGCGGATGAGCACGACACTCGACAGAGTGTGCGCGACGCGCAAGTTTGGATGAGTCTTACGTTGTTGGGGCAAAGGAGCGGAAGCGAACCCGCAATGCGACCTATTCGGCTTTCGATCGACTTTCTGATCATCGGCACGGTGGCCGGTGCCCTTGTCCTTGGACTTCGAACCCATCAAACTGCGCTCGCGGAACGCTCCGCGGTCGAGTCGACCCGCGCGTCGATCGCCCAGATTGAGGCCGAAATCGGGATCCGTGCCACACTCGGAAATGCACCACTCAACGAGTTTGGTCACCCCGAGGCTGTTCAACAGACGTGGTTTGACGACTGCGCGCCGTGCAACGCGCTCGCGAGCGAATCGGCTCCATGGATCGAATACGCGTTGCCCTTTGAGTTCGGGCGAGAGCACCCGCGCGACCCGACCTTTCGAGGCGGGCGCGGCGCGATGTTTTGGTACAACCCGATGAAGGGGATTGTGCGGGCGCGCGTGCCGGAAACGGCCAGCGATGAAGCCGCCCGAGCGCTGTACGCGGAAGTCAACGGAACGGCCTGGGAATAGGCGCGATGGCGACTCTGTCGCGATGCACGTCTTTCCGCGCAGCCCGACCACGACACCTTGAATAGCAACTCACTTCTTGAAGAAGTCGGCGTTGATCTGGATGTACTTGCGCCACTCCGCGGGAACGTCGTCCTGCGGGAAGATCGCCTGCACGGGGCATTCGTCGACGCAGAGACCGCAGTCGATGCAGGTGTCGGGGTCGATGTACAGCTGCTGTTGGGCGCCGTACTCCCCTTCCTTCTTGGTTGGGTGGATGCAGTCGACGGGGCAAACCTCGACGCACGCGGTGTCCTTGGTTCCGATGCAGGGTTCGGTGATGACGTGTGCCATGGCGTATTTGTTCTCTCTCGGACTGCTTGGCGCGCCTCGAGATGTGGTTCGGTGACGTGGTTCGGTGACGGGGTTTCGGGAGTTTCGATCGACGCGTCGAGCGATTGATGTGTAGATGCGTGTCGTGAAGCTGCGTGTGGTGGCGCTGCTCCGCGGTTGTCCGCACGAGCGCGCGATGATAGCGAACGACGCACATGACTAGAAGTACAGCGTCGCGAGTTGAGCGAGTTCCATACGCAGCGCACATTCGATGCAGCGCATCAGCGCACGCGCGTGTTCATCGGGTAGACGTTGATGTGGGGTGATCGATCGTGGCCGTTTCGATCAGCGATGCGCGCTTCATCGCGCGACCGAGGCCCGTGCGTCGGAGACCGCGTTCGACAAGACCATGCTCGACAAGATCAGGATCGATAGGACGAGGATCGATAGGACTAGGCTTGGTAGGACTAGAAACCAAAAACCCGCCTTTTCCTCGGGGAAAATGGCAGGAATGTTTCGTGGTGTCTCTGGCAGACTCGCGCCATACAAACAACAAAGCCGCCCACGCAGAGAGTTGCGGCGGCGGCTTAAAAATGCTGGAGGCCGCCTTTCGGCGGCCTCCATGCATCGTTCATGCAACTGGCTTTCGCCAGTCACTGCGAAGGGCTCACTTCTTGGCGGCGGTCTTCTTGCCGGCCTTCTTCGCGGTCTTCTTAGCAGCCTTCTTCGCGGTCTTCTTTGCGGCCTTCTTTGCGGCCTTCTTCTTAGCAGCCATGGTTGGCTCCCTTGAGTTGGTTACGCTCTTGGTGTCGGAGTGAGGATGCAGCCGGCGTAACTGAGCTGCAACCTCATGGAGTTATACACACATCGGCCACATGTGGAAAGTGGCTTGACAGAAAAGTCGTCGTAAGTTGTTGAGTTGGTGTCGGAAGGGTTGCGCAACTCATCTTTGTGTGAGTCGTGCGAATCATGTGTCGCGTTCATCACGCGAAGACGATCGCGCTGGAAAGGGAGACGCATATGAAGCTTGAGATCGCCATCATCGGAGCCGGTGGACGCATGGGAACACGCATCGATGCGCTTGCTTCGAGCGACCCGAGCGTCGAAGTTGTTGCGCGATTTCATCGAGAAAATGCGGGCGAACGTGCACTTGCCCATCGCGCGAAGGTGCTCGTCGACTTCTCATCAGAGAAAGGCACGCGCGCGGCGATCGAAATCGCCAAATCGACGCACGCGGCGCTGCTCGTCGGCACCACGGGGCTTCCAGATGCCGTCAAAGATGAACTCAAGGCGCGTTCGGCCTCTCACGCGGTGCTCGTCGCACCAAATACCTCGCTGGGCGTGGCCGTCACGCGCCACCTCGCGCGGTGGGCGGCGGAACTCCTCGGGCCAGCCGAATGGTCGGTCGACATCGTGGAAAGCCACCACGACCGCAAGAAGGATGCGCCTTCAGGCAC
>JBEIJG010000287.1:0-4571 GCA_040380385.1 Phycisphaeraceae bacterium
ATCTGCGGAGTTTCGACTTGATGGCATTCGATGTGGCGCGTGCGTGTGGCTCTTGGAGGCGATGCCGCGCATCGTGCGAGGCGTCGATGCTGTGCGCGTGGATTCGGCGCGTGGAACTGTGCGCATCACGTGGAATCTGGCAACGATTCAGTTGTCGGAAGTCGCGCGGCGATTCGACACGCTTGGCTATCAACTGATTGCGTTTGCAGATCCTGCGGCGGTCGAGCGCGAGCGTGCGGCGAATCGTGCGTGGCTCGTGCGGATCGGTATCTCGGGTGCGATCGCGAGCAACGCGATGGCCGTCGCCTTCGCGTTGTATGGCGGACTCTTCGCAGAAATGGCACCGGCGTATCGCGTGTTCTTTCAGTGGATGTCCGTCGCGCTCGCGTTCGTCGCGTTGGTGTTTCCTGGTCGGATCTTTCTCGCGAATGCGCTGGCTTCGATTCGAACGCGCACGCCGCACATGGACTTGCCGGTCGCGTTTGGTCTTGTTGCTGCGGTCGGAGCGGGTGTTGTTGCGACGATTCGTGGAACAGGTTCGATGTACTGTGAAAGCGCATCGATGCTCATCTTCCTCCTGCTCGTTGGACGTTTCGTCCAGTACGGCAGACAGCGGAAGGCGCGCGAACAAGTTGAACTCTTGCTCGCGATTGTTCCATCGGTCGCACGACGGATCGGTACGGACGGACTTGCGCGTGAGGTCTCGATCGACGCGCTCCAACCGGGGAATTTCGTGGAGGTGACCGCGGGTGAGACATGCCCAGCCGATGGACGGCTGCGAACGGCGACAGCACACGTCGACATGTCGCATCTCACGGGCGAAAGTGCGCCTGTGCGTGTGGAGTTCGGCGATGCGGTGTACGCGGGTTCGCGCTTCATCACAGGGCCTGTCGAAGTGGAAGTCATCGTTGCAGGCGCGGAGACGCGCGCGGCGCGACTTCTTGAACTCGTACGTGATGCATCCTTGCGTCGCGCGCCGGTGGAAGAACTTGCGAATCGCATGGCGGGTTGGTTTCTCGTGGGAGTAGTCGTTTCCGCAGCGGGGACACTCGTGTGGTGGTGGCCGACGCTCGGAGGCGAGCAAGCGATCGAACGCGCGATTGCGATGTTGGTGGTGACGTGTCCATGCGCGCTTGGTCTCGCGACGCCGTTGGCAGTTGTCGCGGGGCTCGGGAAGGGCGCGCGGCGCGGCGTACTTGTGAAGGGTGGCGACATTCTCGAGCGTGCATCGAAGCCGGGAACGCTCGTTCTCGATAAGACGGGCACTGTGACCGAGGCGCGCTCGAAGGTGATTCGAAGTGATGGTTCGCCCGATGCACTTGCGCTTGCCGCAGCACTCGAAGTGCACAGCACGCATCCGTTGGCGTTCGCGATCGCGCGCGCCTTTGAGGCTGGTGCTGAGCTTTCCGACGGAAAGGCTGTCGACATACACGAGACGCCGGGCCTTGGCATCGAAGGGTGCTTCTCTGGCAAAGTTGTACGCGTTGGAAGTATGCGCATGATGGATGCGCGCAACGTGGTGGTCGCCGAGCGCTTTCGCTCGTTGGCAGCGCGGTACGCCGCGGAAGGACTCGCGCCGGTTCTTGTCGCTGTGCAGGGGCGCGTAGAGGCGATCTTCGGCATCGGAGATCCGATTCGGAGCGACGCGGCGGAAACCGTGGCGCTCTTGAAGTCGCGCGGCTGGCGCGTGATGCTCGCGTCGGGTGACGATGCTGTCGTTGCTGCTGGCGTCGGAAGAGCGATCGGTCTCGCGGGCGGCGACATCGCTGGCGGTCTTTCACCAGAAGAGAAACTCGAGTTTGTGCGGCGAGCGGATCTCGCGCGGCCCGTTGTTATGGTGGGCGATGGCGTCAACGATCTCGCAGCGCTCGCGGCGGCTGATGTCGGTGTCGCGGTCCGCAACGGTGCGCAAGCATCGCATCATGTCGCAGACGTTTGTCTCGCGGCCTCAGGTATGCGTCCACTCGCGCGGTTTCTTGAAGGCGCTCGCACATCGATGGGTGCGATCAAGATCAATCTCGTTGTATCAGTGGCGTACAACGCGCTCGGGGGGGTTCTCGCCTTTGCAGGGCTCGTCAATCCGCTCGTTGCAGCGATTCTCATGCCGCTGAGTGGGCTCACCGTACTTGTCCTCGCGCTTCAGTTACCTTCGTTTGAATTGCCTCTGCGGGCGGAAGGAAAACGCTGATGGAACTCGTCTTTGTGGCACTTCCGGTTGCGCTGCTTGTTGGTGGTGCAGCGTTGGGCGCCTTCATCTGGGCTGCGAGGTCGGATCAATTCGAAGACCTCGACACACCGCCGACGCGCGTCCTCTTCGATGAGCAGCCCGTGGATCGCCGGAACGGTGATGCGGATGATGGGCGGTGCCGGCGCGCCGCGTTGCGCAAGGAATCACATGTTTCCGCGACAAATGCGCTCGACCAACGCTGAACTCGCGCTACGTTCTCTTCGATGCGAAGGACGGCGATCAACCGACTCGTATGTGCTTCGTGGCCCGCAAAGGGCGCAAGCGCGTGGAGGGTGCATGTCGTGCACGATGCTTCTTTTGCGATTTCTCTCGCATGCTTCGGTGTCGCATGCGTGATTTCCGCGGTGCGCGCTGAGATCCAATGCACCGACGTCACGCTTGCGAGTGGCCTCGATGGGTATGTGCACACACCAAACTATCTGGCGGTGCCAGGCGTGAACGAGTGGTTCCAAGGCGGCGTGGGCGTTGCGGATTTCAATGGTGATGGATGGCCGGACATTTTCATTCCGAAGGGGGGCGTCGGGGCCGACCGCCTCTATCAGAACAATGGGAATGGCACGTTCACCAACGTGGCGGGCAGTGCGGGCGTTGCTGTAGCGCATGCAGCGAATGGCGTGTCGTGTGCGGACTTCGATCGCGATGGTGATGTCGACATCTACGTGACGAGTTACGGCACGGCGACGGACAATCTCGGTCAGCCTGGAAAGAATCGTCTCTACCGAAACGATTCCGGACGATTCGTCGAGGTCGCGGGAGCCGTCGGGTTGGCGTTTACCGCGCCGAACGTTGCGGTTGGTGATAGCGCTGCGTGGGGTGACTGCGACCTCGACGGTGATCTCGATCTCGCGGTCGCTGGGTGGAGTTCAACCGGCATCGGGAATCGTTTGTTTCGCAACGATGGCGGTGTGTTTGTCGATGTCACCGTCGCGTACTTGAGTCCGGTCGTGAGTTGGGGATTTCAACCAACCTTCGTTGATACGACGGGCGATGGATGGCCGGAGCTTCTACTCGCTGCGGACTTTGAAACAAGTCGTGCGTGGCGAAACACGCGCGATGCCGCGCAGCCGTTCGTTGCTGCAACGAGCGAGTTCGGACTTGGTCTCGATCGCAACGGCATGGGCGCGTGCGTCGCGGACTTCGATCGAAATGGAACGCCCGACTACTACGTCACGAGTATTTACGCAGCGATCCCGCCGAAGGGAGATCTCAACGGCAATGCGCTCTACATGAACTCGGGCGTGGGGTTGATGACGGAGGCGGCTGCTTCAAGTGGCTGCGACGACGGAGGCTGGGGTTGGGGCGCGATGGCGGCAGATTTCGATCACGATGGTTGGGAAGACATAGTCGAGGTCAACGGTCGCAACTCCAATGAGTGGGCGAACGAGCCTGAGTACATCTTTCGAAACCTCGGTGATGCGCCGCCTGAGACCGCGACGGGCCCGGTGAGTTTCGAGCGGCTTGGTGCAGAAACAGGATTCGCCCTCTCGGCGGATGCGCGATCGGTGGTGACGCTCGACTACGACCGCGACGGCGATCTCGACATGCTCGTCTTTGTGACGAGCGGGCCGTTGAAACTCTTTCGAAACGAGACCGTGACCACAAGCGGTGGACGACCTTGGTTGATGCTCGACTTACGGGCGTCATCGACCGCGCGCAACGCACCGCACGGTATCGGCGCGGTGGTCGAGTGCGTCGTCGACGGCGTGACGCACCGACGTTGGGTGCACTCGGGCAGTGGATTTCATTCGAGCGCCGAGCCGCTGGTTCACTTCGGTTTTCCCACGGGCTCTGTTGCGGACACGATTCGCGTGCATTGGCCGAGCGGTCAGACGTCGACGCTCGAAGCTGTCGCGTTGCGGACTCGCTTGACGGTGGAGTCGCCTGACCCGAGTGATCTCGACGGCGACGGATTGACGGGCGCATCGGACCTTGGATTGTTGCTCGCCGAATGGGGCGCGACCGATCGCGGCAGTCGCGCGATGCGTCGCGCGGATGTGGATCACGACGGCGTCGTCGGCGCGAGCGATCTGTCGCTCGTCCTCCTCGGTTGGGGAACGTGAGCTGCGGGGTACAAAATGAAAGCGACCGCGGGTCGGATTCCGCGGTCGCCTGTCGATGCGTGCACTTCAAAGTCGGGTGCTGAGATTTGTCGCTGTCGAGGCTTCGGGCGCCTCGAAGTTGCGCCACGAAATCGCGCGATCGAAAGGGCACGAGTCGCTGGACGATCGACGCGCTACTCAAACCGCGTCCGTCGAGAGTTTCAGTTGGGCCAGCTCTCAGTCCGTCCAACCCTTAGTCCGTCCAGCCCTCAGTCTGTCCAACC
>JBEIJG010000288.1:0-4564 GCA_040380385.1 Phycisphaeraceae bacterium
AAGGATCCGATCAATCTCTCGATCGGTCAGCCCGACTTCCCAGTGCCCGACGTCCTCAAGCGTGCCGCGATCGAGGCGATCGAACACAACCGAAACGGCTACACCCAGACGCAAGGTTGTCCGGAACTGCTGCACGCCATTTGGCAGCGGCTCGCGAGCGAAGTCGGTTGGACGCACGATGCAAAGCACGGACTTTCCGCGATCGTGACCAGCGGAACTTCGGGAGCGTTGGTGCTCGGCATGATGTGTCTGCTGAACGAAGGCGACGAAGCGATCGTGCCTGATCCCTACTTCGTGATGTACCCGCAACTCGCGGCGCTCACGGGTGGCAAAATTGTCCTCTGCGATACGTACCCCGACTTCCGCATGACGGCGGAGCGGATCGAGCCGTTGATCACGTCGCGCACCAAGTGCGTCCTTGTGAATAGCCCTGGCAATCCGACGGGCGTTGTGCTCACCGGGCGCGAGATGTCCGACATCGTTGATCTCTGCCGCGCGAAGGGCATCCTGCTCATCTCGGACGAAATCTACGACGAGTTCACGTTCAGCGAGTTCCGCGAGAACGACCGTTTCCCAACGCCCGCATCGATGACCAAGGATTGCCTTCTCATCCGCGGCTTTGGCAAAACCTACGGATGCACGGGTTGGCGTCTTGGATACGTCGCTGGTCCGCACGAAATCGTGCAATCGATCGCGAAGCTGCAGCAGTACACCTATGTCTGTGCGCCGAGCATGGCGCAATACGCGGCGGCGAAGGCGTATGAAGTCGACATGCGTCCGTGGGTTGATCGCTTTGAGAAGCGGCGCGACACGGTGCTCGAAGCGTTCGATGGTGTTGCGAACGTCGCGCGGCCGGGCGGTGCGTTCTATGCGTTCGTCGAAGTGCCGCCGGCACTGGGAATCACCGCGACGCAATTCGTGGAGCGCGCGATCGAGCAGAGTGTGCTCGTCATTCCTGGCAAGGTCTTTTCAACGCGCGATACGCACTTCCGTTTGTCGTTCGCTGCGAAGGAAGAAACGCTCGCGCGCGGGCTTTCGATCTTGCGCGGACTCATGAAGCCCTGACACTCGTGAAGCCCTGACGCTCGCGCACGGGCCGTCATGCGTCCAAGCCTCAACTCGGCTGCGATCGAAAGAAAAACCGCTGTCCGGATTGTGATCCAGAGCAGCGGCGGGTGGATGGCCTGAAATTTGGTGGCTGATTCGCGTGAGCGTTTCAGCAACCCATTCATCTGTCCAATCCGATCGCGAGTTCACTCTCGCTGTCAGAAATTCGACATGTCGCCCGTGTTTGGGCGTTGGCTCACCCATTTGGTCCGTTTGGGCGTTCTGCACCGTCGGAGCGGACTCGCACGCTGCCCAAAAGCACCGACACCCCGCGCGAGGCGGGGTATCGAGTGTGGTTTCTTAAGTGTGGTTTCTCGAGTGTGCTTTTTTGAGTGTGCTCGGCGAGGCGCGCGTCTCCGCGCGCACCGCAGAATTGCACGCGCACCGCAGAATCACTCGCCCTTCGGCTTCGCCGGGGGAGCGTTCTCGTTGTTCGAGCCGAGCTTGACGCCCGCGCCTGGAGGGGCAACGGTTTCGCCCGCTGGGCGGATCTGATCGGCCTGGATTTCGGTCGTGCCGCTGTCACCACCGCAGGCGGTGAGGAGGACGCAAGCAGAGACGCAGCCGAGAGCGAGGAGGGTCTTCATGGAATTTCCTTTCTGAAGTGCGATATCAAACGACTTGACTGTTGAAAGCGCATCGAGCGTGGACGCATGCGCGCCCGTGCCCGATTTGCCAAACCACGATCGGGAAGATGGAGGACAGGACTATAAAGTCTCGGAAACTTCTTTGCGCGTGGCCTGATTCGGCGGTTGAATTTCTTCGGCGGTTGAATTTCTTTGGCGTCGGTTCGTAGGCAAGCGCGTGGCTTGGGGCGAATTCCATCGGCTGCGGCCGATTTGCCTCACGATCCGGTGTTTGGCGCGTTCGCGCGCAGTCGGGCGGGGGCGTTCCGTGGGGCAAGCCAACGCCACTGTGTGTGGTAGGTCTCGTCGTTGTCCGCGACGCCGACGTTGAGGGGCAGATCCTCAAGGCGAATTCCTTCGGGGAGCGCCGTGGCGGAGAGATCAAGGGTCAAGCTCCAGCCAGTTGGGGTGTTCAGAAACGTTGCGCTCACGAGGTCGGTTTTGCCAAGCCGCTTGCCATCCGCTGCGAGCGTTTCGACGACCGGCGCGTTGGTGGCGGCATCGAAGGTGACGAGGTACTCGCGGCCTTCCGCACCTTCGCCGAGCGTCACGCGCACGCCGTCGCCGAGCGGATCATCAAGCCGCGATTTCGTCGAGCTTGGCTTGGCATCCGGCGAGAGTCGTTGATCGGTGGCGTCGATGCGTACCGATAGCGCCGAGGCATCGGTGCGGGCGAAGCGCAGGCGCGCACTCGGCTCGCCCGTGTCGTATTCGGTCCAGTTCCACACACAGACGGGATACGACGTTGCCGCTTCGAGGCTGTTTCCGAGCGCGATCTTGCGCGCGATCGGCACGCGCTGGCGAAGCACGATCGGCACGCGCCGCGACTTTCCATCGACGAAGGTCGCGACGACGTCGAATGGCGCGGGCATGCGCGGCTCGACTTGCGCTGCTGCCGAAACTGGAATGCGAACCGATCGCGTCTCGTTGGGCGCGAGGCGAATGACCTCGGTCGGCAGCTCCAGTTGGAACGGGCTGTTGAGATCTGTTGTCGAGGCGTTGAAGTTGTCGATCGGCGTTCGGCTCGTCCAAACGCGTTCGATGTCGACCTCTTTCCCGCCCTCTGTGATCCGATCGGTCACGCGCCATGGTTCGGGTGCGCGCGTCTTGTAGAACGCAAACTCCACCTCACGGTCGATTGGGTTGCGCAGCGTGCATTCAATTTCGCCCTCGACGGGTTTCCCAAGCGGATCTTCAACGGCACCTCGAATGGTGACCGCGTTGCGTGCGCTCTTCAATCCGTACGCCGCGTCCTGATCGCTCTTCGTCACCCAATCGACGGGCAGCGTGCATCCCGCGACCTGATGATACGGATCGATCGTGCCGTTCTCTTCGATCACAAGATACGTCGTGTGTTGGAGGTGACCCGCGAGTGGATGCTGATCGTTCGCGCCGCCGCAGGTTCCAAGCAGGAGATAGGGAATGCCATCGCGCGGAGGAAGCGCGCAGAGCGCGTGGTAGTGGCCCGCGATCACGTAGTCGACGCCGTGTTTGACCAAGAGCGGTTGGACGCGCTCGTCCCAGCGCGTGGGCTTGTGATCCCACAGTGGACGGTGGAAGAGAATGATGATGGGGCGCTCGCGCGACGTGAGGCGCGCAAGCGTCGTATCGAGCCACGCGAGTTGCGTGTCAGAAAATCCAGGTTCGATGCGGCCATCGCCATCTTCGGTATTGAGAATGACGAAACTCGCCAACTCCAATTCGACCGCGTAGTAGAGCGGCCCAAACATCGCGCGATACTGCTCAGCGAACGAACGATCGCTTGCGTCGCGCTTACCGCTCACAAGGTCGTGATTTCCAGGCGTTGGATAGAAGGGCATCTCCAACGTGCCGACGATGTCGAGGAATGTCTGGCGCTCGCCGCGCACGTGCTCGTGATCGCGCGAGTAACCCTGCACGAGATCGCCCACAGAGAAGACGGCATCGGGGCTCGTCCGGTTGAAGTCTTCGACCGACTCACGCAAGTAGCGGAGGCCCCAATCGCGACCAGTCGTGCGGTCGGGGATGATCGCGACGATCTGACGCTTCGGCCGCGCAGGCTGCGCGACGACTTGGCCGTCGATCGCGTTGCCGGTGTTGTCCTTCGCGAAGGATGGGGGAGTCGTCGCCGGAGTGGGCGTCGCAGCCGCAGCGCTGGTGAGGTGTGCGGCCGCGGCAAAAACCGCGCAGGAAGCGAAGAATGCGGGCAAACCTTGCATTTCGAGAGCGTAGCCGACGCGTCGGAATCGCGCGGCTTGTGTGTGTGGATCCTATTTTCAAAAAATGTGTGGAGAGTTGCGAGCCTTCGCCGAACAAGAAGTTTGTCAGAAGGGTTCTCCTTCTGAACGCCTGCGAGAAGTTGAGTTCGAAGCTCGGAGACACCGAGGCGAACCCAAATGCACGATGGCGCGTGACGAGTGTGAAGCGCACCACGAAAACGGTTGCCTGCACATTCGCCACACCAAACTTGTCATCTTTCTCCCCTCCGCCCCGTCCGCTCAGAAATGATCGAACGGGGTTTTTCTTTGGGGGGTGGATTTGGTGGCGCGCGGGGGAGTGCGGCCGCTCACCCGAACCGGTGCCGGGTAGTTGGCGGGTACGACCGGGTACAAGCGGGTGTGTGCACGGCACGGACTGCAGCTGTCCTTTCTCCCGGACAGTGCTCGGTTTGGAACCAGAGCGAGTGGTGCCTGCATGGTGCCGGGTACGAACGGGTACAAGCGGGTGACTGCGCGGCACGGCACTGTTGTCGGCACATGGTTGGACTCCCAAATCGGAGTTGGTTGTGGATCTCGCGCCCGTCGGGTGCCACGCGACCGCGAACTCGCGCGGCAGCGCCGCGCGAGTGAGTG
>JBEIJG010000289.1:0-4562 GCA_040380385.1 Phycisphaeraceae bacterium
AACTGGCTATTTCCACTCTCAATGCGCGTCGCATCCACAGCCAGTACGGGCGATGGAACCTCGTCAAAGGCGAATCACGGCTGCCTCCGCTCGATGCATCGGTCGATGAGATCGTCTCCATGCTGACGCGTGTCGATGAAGCACAACGCGACGTGCTTTCCTTCGCGGCGACTCTGTCGCTCCCACGACTCGATCTGACCTACGAAACGCTGCTTCGCGACCACGATGCGACGATTGCACGCGTCGAGCATTTCCTGAACGTCGAACCACTCCCCCTGACAGGGAGCGTCGAAAAGGCAACCGACGATGATCTCCGCCAATCCGTGGTGGCGTACGGCGAACTCGCCGAGCGATTGCGTGGATCCGCGTACGCGTCGGACATCGCCGAGCCCGCAGCGTGACGCGCGACTACGGGGCACGACGCAGCACACGACGCAGCACACGACGCACGCGAAGCGTACTTCGGAAAGAAGCTCCGATCGACTTCCACCATTCGCGTCGTACTGCTGCAACAAGCGTGCGCAGCATGGCACTTTGGGCAGCATCGGACTCGTACTCCGTGCTCCGCTTGCGCAGGTAGACGCCAAGCCACCCGAGATACCTCCGACGCGCGCGCTGCTGCCGCCTCTCACGATGCGAGCGTCTTACGCACGAATCGTGGTGTTGGCGATAGTGTTGCCACACTTCCTCAGAAACGACGACAGGCTGCGCGATCAAGAGTTTCGCGAGAAACACCTGGTCCTCATACATGTCGCGGAATTCATCCTCGAAACCATGCACAGCGAGGATCGCTTTGCGCCGCACCATGGGCGCCTGCGGCGTCGCGTCCGTTCGCACAAGAAACACGGAAAGCAGCGAAGGCGGATCCAATAGGGTTCCTTCCGGCTTCGTGCGCACACCAAGATCTTGCAGCTCATCTTCGCGCGCCATCGTGTCATCGCTGGACCGACTCTCGTTCCAGGAATACCACCGAACATTCGGACCGATGACGGCGGCGGCACGTGGATGGCGATCGAGGAGAGCACACTGTCGCTCGAGTTTGTTCGGCAACATCGTGTCATCGTGATCAAGGAACGTGATGTCGATACCACGCGCATGCTCGATGCCAAGGTTCCGAGATGCGCTCATGCCATGACAAGCCCCGAATTCATGCTGCAGCAGCCGAAAGCGCGTTGCATTGCGATCGACAAACCGCAATGCGATTTCACGCGTCGCGTCGCGGGATCCATCATCGACCACCACGACTTCCCAGTCGGTCATCGTCTGCGCGCAGACACTGTGAAGCGCTTCTTCAAGAAATCGCTCGCCGTCCCGCACAATGATCACCACCGTGACACGCGGCGATTTGAGCAACGGGGAAAGCCATGTCGCCTCGACATCACTCACGCGCGACGCTCCAAACCGGTCCGTGAGTAGCCGAGCGTTTCCAGCAAGTCGCTGGTCTGCTTCCACACACGACGCTCGTCCCACCATCCGAGTTCTCGTTTCCAACCATCGCGCGATTCGTTCGCAGACCGCAGAAAACCTTCAGGTTCATCAGGCGGGGCACCGACCGCTCCACCAGCGACAAAGGCACTCGTCGAACGATCCTGACTCGTCAGCAATGTGCGATCAAGACACAGCGCCTCGGCACCAAACCCCGCGAACTCCGCAATCGCGGTGAGTTCACGCGCCGGGTCCTCGATGAGATCTTCCATACGAACGAGATGCGCCGGTAAGGGTGACGCACGCGCGGCTTCGACATGACGACGCCAGACTTGAATCGCAGCATCCAGCGACTTCGGTGCCCAGCCCCTCCCCCAGTCGGCGCGCCCAGCACGTAAAAGCGATGCGACGACGGCACGACTATCGCGCACCAAATGCAGCACGCGCGCGTTTGGCAAAACTTCCGCAGCCACATCAAGCCAGAGCGCGTGATCCGGCGTCTTCTCCACAAGTCGCGTCGCATGTGGACGTGCGAGGAGCACAGGTCCGAACGCATCCATCCAAAGGCGGCGCAACTTTTCGATCGTTTCCTCACGCGTCCAATAGCATGCCAGTCCATGCGGCCGCGCCATCGCACGCTTCCGGTCAAACTCCCGAAGCACAGGGCCAAATGTCGCGAAGAAGTGCGATTCCTGCCCACCAGCACAACGCGGATCAGCGAGCAACATGCGCTGGAACAGCGTCGTTCCACTGCGCGGCGCACCGACGATGAGTAGCGGCGCGAAAACGCCCGTTTGAACTCGATCATCGACGTTCTGATTCCGCACAACGCAAGTGTACATTTCTAGAAAGAAGCGCTCAACAGAGGAATGCGCGTACGAATCTCAAGTGGCACATGTCGCGAAGCGCGCCCCATGCGCGATGCCTCCGACGCTCTCTCTGCCCCGCTCTTTCGACCATGGATGCGAACGTGGCTTCTCGCCGCGGGGATCTACAACCTGATTTGGGGCGCGTGGGTTGTGCTCGCGCCAGACGCGCTCTTCAGTTTCGTCGGCATGGAGCCGCTCACTGGTCCTGGTCGCGGGATCTGGCAATGTCTGGGGATGGTGATTGGTGTCTATGGAATCGGTTACCTCTGTGCGAGCCGTGATCCCATTCGACATTGGCCGATCGTTCTCGTCGGTCTCTTGGGCAAGGTCTTTGGCCCGATCGGCTTCCTCTGGACGGCCTCGCGTGGCGAAATTCCCTGGACTTTCGGCGCCACCATTCCGACAAACGATCTGCTTTGGTGGATTCCGTTTGCGCTCACCCTGCGTGCTGCCTGGAAGCGTTCGTAAGCCGGCTGTGCATGACGATGACTACGCTTCAATCCACGCGCCAATCCATCGGCCTTCAGAGCGAGTGAAGCGCGCGCGTTGATGTCCCTCGGACGCAAGCCAAAGCCAATCGACTTCCTCGACCTTTGTAGACACCACAGCGAAGTTTGCTCGGCCGGGCAACGACTCTTCAAGCGTGGGCACACGTTTGAGGAGATGTTCAGGAAGATTTGGACTTGGTGCTGCGCACACGGTGCTCGGCGCGGATGGTGCGAGATAACAACGACGACTGGAGAGGCTGGCTTTCGCCCACGCATCATCCGCCACGCCGTCGTCGAGATGGACGGTCGCGCGCGCTCGCAACCTCAACTGCAATTTGAGTTCCGGCGCGTAGAAATGCCACGAAACACGGTCATCACGCGCGATTTCGGCGATCTTTGGGCTACGCCGATCTGTGTGACACCGGATCTCTGCGAACTCTTCCGACGCGCAGCGCATCACCACCGTGCGCGCGACTGGTGCGCCATCGAGTCCGATGGAGACAAGCGTGGGTGTGTGCCACACGTGCTTGCGATCAACCACAGCACGCGCGAGCTCTGCCCAAGCGTTTGCGAGGTTCTGCTGTAATTGCAGCGGTTCGGTCACGCGATGCTCAGTAGACCGACTTCGGGAAGTAGAACTGCTTCGCGTTTTCCGGCGTGACGAGATCGACGTCGATCATGAGGTGGCGCGGCATGTACTGCAATTTCGCAGCCTTGTTGCCATCGCGAAGTACCGCGGCGGCCATCTCCATGCCCGTCGCGATCATCGACGGCGGATAGGTGATATCCGCGGGATACATCGGATCCTTGTCCATGACGCGCTTGATGATGTCCTTCATGCCAGCGCCACCAAGGATCCAAACGCCTTCGATGCCCTTCTCAGCGAGCGCCTGTTCCGCGCCGAGCGCCATGTCGTCGTCCGAAGCCCAAATCGCCGTCACATTCGGCGCCTTCGCCAACAACGTCTCCGTCACTTCGAGCGCCTTCTGACGATTCCAGTTCGCTGCCTGTTGGCCGACGATCTTGATCCCTGGTTCTGCCTTGAAGATTTCCATCGCAGCATTGACGCGATCGGTGTTCACCGTGCAGGGAATGCCCTCGAGAATGATGATGTTGCCCTTCGCCTTGCCCTTGCCGCCGAGCTTCTCAACCATGAATTCTGCACTCTTGCGGCCGAAAGCCTTGTTGTCGCCTTCGATGAAAATGTCGGCAACCGGCTCAAGGAAACCACGGTCGACATTCACGATCAGGACGCCGCGCTCGTGCACTTCCTTCGCAACCGGGGTGATCGGCGCGCTCTCCGTTGCGAGGACCACGAGGCCGTCAATCTTTGGCGCCATCGTTTCGATATCGGTGATCTGCTCTTCCGGCGTGCTCGCCGTTTCGATGGTCCATTCAATGTTTGGATGGAGCTTTGCGCACTCCTTCGCCCACCAAACGACACCTGCAGTCCAACCGTGATCGGCCGCCGGAATCGACACACCGATGCGAACCTTCGCGGGCTGCGGTTCGACGGGCTTCGCCGCCGTGGCGGGAGCAACTGGCGCGCTGGCGGCAAATCCGAGGAGCGAAGCGGATGCGATGAGTCCGATGGAGAGAGTTGAAGCGATTTTCATGGGTTCCTCTTTGATCGAGTCCTCGATCGATTTCGACTCGACGCGCGCAGTCTTAACGCGATTCGTTTCTCACTGAGTTGTCGGGCAGTGACCGGAGTCGGGAAGATACCGTTTCACGTGGCATCGCGTTCACGTGGCATCGCGTTCACGTGGCATCGCGTTCA
>JBEIJG010000290.1:0-4557 GCA_040380385.1 Phycisphaeraceae bacterium
CGCTGGCTCGAGGAGATGTTCCGCGAGAATTTGTCCATCGGACGCACGAAGCGACGCGTGTTCGATCCAATGCCCTGCATCCGACCAATCGGTCCGAGGCGCGAGTTCCCGCAGTGCTGCGAGACCGTTGGGCATGAGGAGAAACCCCATCCCACCGGGTGCGTCGGGGAGGCGACGCTCGATGATGGTGCTCGCGGTCGACTGTGGTAATGCATGAAGCGCGGTGGCCATCGCGCAGCCCGCGACGCCTCCGCCGACGATGATGGATCGCATTTGGGTACTCCTCACGAGGTGTCGCGGCACAGTGCAGGCCGCGCGCGCCCCGGACGAGGGGGCTACCGCACTCCGCGCTGGGCCCACCGATCTCTCACGATTCCAAAGCTTTTTGTGAAAATCTGCTTTCGTTGGTGGGGGGCGCTGACGTAAATCTGTTGATTCTGGTGCGCGCGGCCCCCCGATTCGTCCCAAGAAGGTGTGTGCCACGCGATGCCCTACAGGAACCACAGAGAGGACCACATGCACCCGACGCAACACAATCCGAGCGACGCGAGCACAAGCGGCGAGAATCCAAGCGGCAAGAACTCCAGACGCACCACGCCCACGGTGAAGACCATTGCGGCGGCCATCGCCGCGGGCCTGTGCGCGAGTTCAGCCCTTGCCGACATCGTGCAAGCGATCTGGGCTCCGAATCTCTGTCGCTATCGCATCACCGATATGCCCGATTATGACCAACGGCGATTGTCGGGACTCCCAGTCGACGGTTCTATGTCGTGCGTTCCAACCGCAGTGATGAACCTGTACGGCTATGCCGCGCACCATGGCTACCCGTTTGTCGCACCGGGCTTGTTGGACTATCGCCTCTACGACAACCAGCAAACGATGACCAATTTCATCGGGCTCATGGGAGATTTCATGGGAACGACCCAATATGGGACCACAGGTGGTGGCCTTGTCGAGGGTTTGGCGACGTGGAACAGCGTTCTCGCAGCTGGGATGTTCGTGGTCCAGCATCGCCACGGAGAGGAAGTTAACATCGACAGCATTGGGCAAGCGGCGACCCTCGGCGGGATTCTTCGAGTGGGTTGGGGGCGGTGGAAAGAGTTGCCAGCAGGGCTCATCACCCGCACAGGCGGTCACTCCGTCACTCTCGCGCGGATCGAACGCGATCCCGCTTCGATCCAACTTTGGGTACGCGATCCCGCGCAAGATGAGGGCGACGAGGTCACGTGGTACGTTCGACGAAGCCTTCAAAGCGAGTACCAATCGAAGCGATTCGATGTTGCGTATCGCGATTTCGGAGATCTCGGCTACCGCAGTTACCTCGACCTCGGCCTGAAGGACGGCGTGTATCGCATTCTCGATGGTTACACGTCGCTTCGACCCGCATCTGGGCTCACGTGGAAGCAGACTGGAACGGGGGAATGGTCGATCGAGTCGCTCGGATTGCCAGGCTTCGGCGGCATCGCACAGGACTTCGCGTTTGGACCAGATGTCGCGGATGTCGCGTCTGTGGCCTACGACGCTGCGGGCCTTGATGCGGTGGTTCTCGTCAAGCTGCCGACAGGCGACACGCAACTGCGCCGCGTCAATTTCGCTGCCGGTACTTCGTCCGTCCTTCAAGATCCAAACATCAGTGGAGCATTGCAGCAGATTGTGGTTGGTCGTCACGGCCAGATCTACACCCACAATGGCGAGAAGATTTTCTGTCTCGCACCGGATGGAACGATCGAGTCGTACACCTCGGGGGTCCTTCAGCCGGCGGCGCTTGGCTACGACGATTCGACCGACTCGGTGTTCGTTCTGAGCCCGAATCAGCGCAAGCTCACGCAACTCGATCGCTCGCTTGGCCTGCGCGCGCAAATGTTGGTGCCAGACAACATGCCGTTGGGCGAAGGGTCCATGATGTGTGTGGCTGCCGACGGAACCGTGCACTTCGGTTTCCGCGGTGATGCGCGCATCGGTCGGTTCCAGCCGAATATGTCCTGGGGCCTCTTGGAGATGCCTGGACTTGGCGGCATCCAATCGATCTCGGCGGGTGACGCAGATCGGCTGTATGTCTCGAATGGAAAGTCGTTGCGTGTGATGCGGAAGTTGGTTGGCGCGGCGGGCGTTTCGTGGGAGTACGACACAGCGTCTTACTTCGACGAGCAGCCGATTCGCACGGGCTTCGAAATGTTGCGGAGCCGCAACAACTTCGACCCAGATCTCTACACCGGTCCAGGTTGGCGCGACATTCCCGCCGACGAACTCGAAGAGATTGGTGAGCCCGTCGCTGATTGCAACGCAGACCTCAACGGCGACGACACCGTTGATAGCGCAGATCTCGCTCTACTCCTCGCAAACTGGGGCGGCAACACGATCACCTTTGATGTGAACAAGGATGGCATCATCGATTCGGCAGATCTTTCGATCTTGCTGGCATCGTGGGGTGGGTGCTCCTAATCGATCGCGCGCTGCACGCGTCGTGCACGTACGACAGCACATCAACCATCGCAGCGGACAGCCTTCGGCGCAGTCCGCTGCGGTTCATTTTGGCGCGCGTTCGCCTGCGGGAATGGCGCCCGAGACACGATTTGCCTCCGGCGGCATTGGGCAAGTTGCAAACGCCGTGAATGCGCACGGTGGATTCGTCGCGCGGTTGAAGTCGATCGCAGTCTTGCCATCGATCGGCGCGGGAACATCGAGGAATCGACCGCCGCCATAACTCTCGCGACCATTCGTTGCGTCGGCGAAGACGACGAAGAGACGACCGTGCGCGCCCGCCGTTGCAAGGAACTCCATCGGCGTGCTATCAAGCTTGAATCGGAGGCGTGCGGCGACAGGTTGTGTCTCCACGAAGCCTGTGACATTCGTGATCGCGATGGTCTCTCCTGGGGCGGGCGGGACGGCCACTGTTTCGACGACCAACGTCGGGTCATACGGGAAGAGTTCGATTCCGCGGAATTGGGTGCGGACGAGGCTCGCGTTGTCTTTCACGCGAAGCGCGAGTGCTCCGTTCCGACGGACGACGGTGATGGCGAGTGTGCCGTTCCGTACGACGGAGGGAGTTCCTTGATCATCGGCGACGAGGGGTACAACGCCGTGCGCGCTCTTGCCGTCGATCGTGATGCCCTCAACATTTGCTCGAAAGGCGACTTGGCTCTTGGACGTATCGCTGCCAGTCACAATGAAGGCCCCGCACTGCGGCGCCGTGGCACCTTGGTAGCGAAGCGCACACGTCGGTGCGGACCCAATCGTGTGTTCGCCCTCCTCAAGAAAGTCGAGGCCCACAAGCGTCAGCCAGCCATCTTCGGCGGAGAGCGTCTCGAGGCGCTTCGCGTGCCAGATGTCGCGCGCGGCCGAGTCGGCTTCGATTTGCTGCGCGTGCGCATCAAGTGATGTGCACCCTTGAAGGCTCAACGTGAGGCTGAGCATGAGTGCGAACAGCACAAGTCCCAAGGCATGACTCTCGGTCAGACTTGTTGGCGTGACCGACGACGACAGAGGTGTCTCAAGCATGGGTATCTCAAGCATGCGGAAAAAGGTACCGCACCGAGTGAGGATGCACGCGTGTCGAGTGGGTACGGAGTTCGCGAGGTCGTGCGCGTTCGGTTGTTGCCGTGCGAGACGCGAATGGAACTGACCGACTCAAAAACGCTGCCCCCCGCGGAGGTGGGTTCCGCGGGGGGCGCAAGCAGGACCTTCGCGTGGGAGGCCCCGTCGTGGTGGCAAGGTCGGAAGCACTGTGCGATCAGTCGGTTACCCGTCCTGCGCGTGAGGCCGCGCGATTCGGGGAAAGGGCTCTGCGAACTCCGTGCGCGCCCAGTCGGTGCGAGAAGGATCCATCCACTCGCCAACCTACCTGTCTGAAGCGAGCGTGGACGGGAAACCCGCGCCACTCGCAACACCGTGCTGTCCTACATCTTGGTCGGGTGTGTCGGAGTCCTCAGCAGACACCCGATCGAAGGGAGACACATTGTTCGGCTTCCATTCCACTCGAGCCGGCGGTGAGGGCCGGCCTTTTGGCCACTTCCTGTGGCGTGTCACCTGTCGCGCGTCAGGAATTGCCTTCCTGTCGCCTCAAGTTCCTTGTCCGCACACGTTTGGTGACACGAAGGAAGCGTGCGGTCATCCTTCGTGTGTTGTGTTGGGTCACTGGATGCAGTTGGCCGCAACTGCCGAACTGCAATTTGGAACTGCCGTCGCAGCGCTTTGAACTCTCTTATCGCCTTCCGCTCTCCGCTCGCCTCTCTTTCAGCTGGCGAGCGGGAAGCGGGCCTTCATGCTCTATCAATTCATGCTCTATCAATTCATGCTCTATCAATTCATGCTCAATCACTTCATATTCGATGAGGTCGGGTCGGTGTTGGTCGGACTGCATCGAGCAGTGACGAACCATCAGGTCGGCCCGAATCTCTTCGAGGTTCATGATGTCTCTTCGCGCCCCATGGGGACGCGAAGAGCACTCCGCTCAGCTGCATCCCATGCTGTTGCCGCAGTTGAGGCAGCGGTAGCACGTTCCATTGCGCACTGTGATCGAACCGCAGACGTCGCATGCCGGAGCGTCGCCCATGAGAG
>JBEIJG010000291.1:0-4551 GCA_040380385.1 Phycisphaeraceae bacterium
CAGTTGATCGGCGGCATCGTGCTCGCTGAAGGCAAGATCGCCGAAATGAAGACCGGCGAAGGTAAGACGATCGTCGGCCCGCTCGCCTGCTATCTCGCCGCCTGCGAGAAGAAGCAAGTGCACGTCGTCACGGTGAACGATTACCTCGTGCAACGCGACCGCGATTGGACGTTCCCCTTCTTCCGCGCACTCGGCCTCACGGTCGGCGCAATTCATCCGCATCACATGCAGGGTCACGAAGAGAAGAAAGCTGCGTACGCCTGCGACGTTGTGTACGGCACGACAAGCGAGTTCGGCTTCGACTACCTCCGCGACAACATGAAGACGCGGCCGGAAGAGCAATTGCAGAAGGAGCGCGGATTCGCCATCGTCGACGAAGTTGACTCGATTCTCATCGACGAGGCGCGTACACCGCTCATCATCTCAGGACCTGCGCACTCGACGGCTCCTCGTTATGACCTCGCGGATCAGGTGGCGCGCCACCTCGTCGCACGCCAGGCTGATTGGGATCGCGAAAACGAAGATTGCCGAAAGCTCGAAGAACGCATCGCTGCGCTCGAAGGCGACGTGCGCAACGCGCGTGAAAAGTCCGCTGTTCCCACGCTGAAGCGCGATATGGACGGCGCACGCAAGGAACTTGCCACCGCGCAAGCACGCCGCGATCGTTTCAAGCAGTTCTACGAGCCCGAACTCGACAAGAAGACCGCAGCGCTCACGCACGACGGCGTCGAAGAAGCGCAGCGCTTCGCGAAGCGGATCGATCCGTCGGTCGGAAGTTTTTACGTCGGCGACAACATCGACATGCCGCACTTGGTGGAACAAGCCGTGCGCGCGCACGTGGTCTACCAGCGCGACCGCGATTACGTCGTGGCGGCCGATGAAAACGGCGTCGAAGGCGTTGTGATCGTCGATCAGAACACCGGCCGCAAGATGGTCGGTCGCCAGTGGTCAGACGGTCTTCACCAAGCCGTCGAAGCCAAAGAAAAGGTCAAGGTCAAAGAAGAGACCCAGACCATGGCGACGATCACGATTCAGAACTACTTCAAGCTGTACAAGCGACTCTCCGGCATGACCGGTACGGCCGACACCGAAGCGGAAGAGTTCCACGAGATCTACAAGCTCGACGTCGTGTCGATTCCGACGAATCTCCCGATCGCGCGCTTCGATCGCCAAGACAAAGTGTTCCTCTCGCAGAAGGACAAGTGGAATGCGATCGTCGAGGAAGTCAAAGCATTCCACGATGTTGGTCGCCCGGTGCTCGTCGGTACGACAAGCGTCGAGAAGAGCGAAATGGTCGCGCGCATGTTGGCCGCCAAGTATCAGATCCGTCACGAAGTGCTCAACGCGAAGCAACACGATCGCGAAGCAGAAATCGTGCTCGGCGCCGGAAATATCGGCGGCGTGATGATCGCGACGAACATGGCCGGTCGCGGTACCGACATCAAGCTTCGTGGCTTTACGCGCGAAGAACTCGTCGAGCACTGGAAGCGCCGCAACATCTGCCCGAAGGAAGCGCACGCAGCGATGCCAGATGCCGAGATCATCGGGCTTTGCTATCGCCACCTCGGCGAGCGCATCTTCGGTTCTGACGCGATTCAAGGTCGCGACGCTGGTGCCGTGCGCAGCATGCTGCTCAAGCACTGGGCGATCGAGAAGGCGAAGTATCCAGAGAAGAAGGTGGCGACGATGTCCGACGACGCGCTCGTCGAGGCACTCGATGCCGCCGGACTTCCGCCGATCCACCGACTTGAGATGTGGAAGGACGTCGAAGAAATGGGCGGTCTCCACATCGTGGGTACCGAACGCCACGAAAGCCGCCGTATCGACAATCAGTTGCGTGGCCGCGCTGGTCGCCAGGGCGACAACGGTTCGAGCCGCTTCTTCCTCTCGATGGACGACGACCTGATGAAGATGTTCGCCGGCAAGGCGATGCTCAAGGTGCTGTCGACCCTTGGCATGAAGGAAGGCGACGATCTCGAGGACGCGATGCTCACGCGCTCGATCGAGAAGGCGCAACGAAAAGTCGAAGAGCGCAACTTCCAAATGCGCAAGAACATCCTCGAGTACGACGAGCCGATGGAGCACCAGCGCCGCGCGTTCTACGGCCTCCGTCAACCGATCGTCGAAGGACGCGGTGTGCGCGAACTCACGCTGCGTTACGTCAACGACGCGATGGAGAAAGCCGCCGACGACTACCTCGGCAAGATGCACGTCCCCAACACGATCAGCGAATGGGTGCGCGAGAACTGTGGTGTCTCGATCGAAGCCGACCGCTTCCTCAAGAAGGATCGTGAAGAGATCGAAAAGCTCATTCGCATCGACGCTGCGGAAGAAGCGCAAGAATCGATCCGCGCGACGGCGGGCGAGTGCCTTCCGCTCGAACTCGAGCCGGAGGAATGGGACGCCGAAGGATTCGCGAATTGGTCGCGCGCCCATTACGGCGCCGAACTGACTCCTGAAGGAGTCCGCTCGGGCGGCCGTGATCTTGCGATGAAGACGGTCGCCAAGGCCGCGCTCACGAAGTTTGCGGACATCGATCTCTCACCAATCGCACAGTTCCTCGTGCCGCAGTTCGGCGCGACGCAACTGGCGAATTGGGCGAATCGCAAGTTCAACATGACCGTCGATGTTTCGCTCTTTGAAGGAACAACGACCCCTGCTGAAGCGGCGGATCGATTGGGCGTCAAGGCGATGGAGGCGTACGGCGACCGCGAGGTTGGCTACCCCATCGACTTCGCGATTGAACAGACGAACGCGATGCTGCAGCAGAATCCAGAAGGCGCACTGGCGCAGTTCTGCACGTTCGTGAAAGCGCGGTACGGCGTGGATTGGAATCCCCAGTCGTTGCCGTCGACGGATCCGCAAGAACTCCGTCGGTTGCTTGTCGAACGCGCGCGTGCAATGACCGACGCAGACGTCGAGCGACGTACGCAAGAGTGCCTCGCACGCGGCCGCGATCGCGACTCGATCGCGAAGTGGTTCGGTGAAGAGGCGCTCGTTCGCCTCAACGAAGCCGAAGTCGCGCGCGCAGGTGATGAGCCTGAAGCGTTCGCGCGCGAGAAGGTTCGTGAGTTGCCGCGGCTTGAACTCACGCAGTTCGAGCGCTACGTCCTCCTCAACATTCTCGACAACGCGTGGAAGGAAAATCTCCACGGCATGGACCAGATTCGCGATTCGATTGGCTTCCGTGCGTTTAGCCAGAAGGACCCGCGCATCGAGTTCAAGCGCGAGAGTGCGCGCGTCTTCAACGAGATGCAGGAAACGATTCGCGATCGCGTGACGGACATCGCCTTCCGCGGGCGATTCGCTCCGCAAGTTCCACGGATGGCTCCGCGACCGCAGCCCGCTGCGGTTCCGGCAGGTTCCGACGCGGTGGCGCCAGCGCTTCCACCGAGCGAGCCTGTTGTGGCCGAACCCGCGCGCGCACCCGCGCAACCTGTTGCGGCAGAACAGTTGACCGCTGCAGCGCCCGTTGACCCGTCGACCATTCCGGTCGTCGGTCGCAACGAGCCCTGCCCATGCGGAAGCGGTCTCAAGTACCGACTCTGCCACGGCAAGAAGCCAGAGGCGCAGGCGTAACGCCTTCGCTGCTCTGCCACGCTTGTTTGAAAGTCACGACGGCCCCGCATGCGGGGCCGTCGTTCTTTAACTGTCGTTTGGATGTTGTTTCGATCAGCTGGTCCAATTGCTGAGGAGGAGTGACAGATCCGACGCACCGACCGTTCCGTCGCGGTCGAGATCCGCTGCCCCCCCGGCCGAACCCCACGCGCTCAAGAGAAGCGCCAGATCCGCGGCATTCACCGTGCCGTCGTTGTTGATGTCACCCAACGGACCACCACAGAGGCCTGCTGCATTCTGCACGCAGTAGGAATCCCACGAGTTGGTACAGCAGTACGGATCTGCCGCGCAGACGGTGACGCAACACTCCGCGTCGCTGCAGCCGGGCGAGAAGTGGACCTCGTTGCATGCACC
The DNA here is from genome assembly GCA_040380385.1 of Phycisphaeraceae bacterium. GTDB lineage: Bacteria > Planctomycetota > Phycisphaerae > Phycisphaerales > SM1A02 > QWPT01. Next base: position 3,973 of record JBEIJG010000291.1, read on the forward strand.
ACCCTGGCCGCACACCGCGTTGTTGGTCACCACCAACGTGCCCGCTGCGTAGCGAGCACTCTTCGCCGACACGCGGATCAGGTAACTGCGCCCGGCGAGCACCGGGTGATCAAGCCGCACGCTGCTGCTGAGGCTGCAATCAGTGCCCACGATCGCCGAGCATGCGATCGCTTCGAGCGGTTCGCCGCAGTCCTCGTAGAGCGCGAGCGTCATCTGCGCCTCGGCGAACTCGGTGCAGACCTCAACGCGCAGCATGCCGCTCGAAGGCGCGATGTAGCGGCGCCACGCAGCACGGACGTCGGTGTACCCGCAGGGCGTTGGAGATCCGGAGACCCAGCCCTCCCACGCGGTGTTGAAGTTGTAACTCGAGGGTTCAGAATCCCACAAGAGTTTCGCCTCGTCGCACTCGTAGCCCGTCTGGCAGATGGCTTCGGCGCGCTGCACGCAGAGGTTGTCCCACGCTTCGTCGCAGCAGAACGGATCGGCCGTGCAGACACGCGCGGTACACGTGGTCGAATTGCATCCGCCGCCGGCATGCGCGGCGTAGCAATCCGCAGGCGAGTTGACGGGCGCGCAAGA
>JBEIJG010000292.1:0-4534 GCA_040380385.1 Phycisphaeraceae bacterium
AAAATGCGCACGACTCCGCGGTGCCCACAATTATCGCGACGAAACCTTGTTGTGGAAGAGTCATGCACCGGCTCACGGGCGGGACGACTCTCGCGCGATCAGTCGCTACACTGCGCGCCCTCTGGACAGGTGTCCGAGCGGTTGAAGGAGCAGCATTGGAAATGCTGTATACGGGTATCCCCTGTATCGGGAGTTCGAATCTCCCCCTGTCCGCTACCGCAACAACACACCGCGGCGAGCACATCGCCGCGGTGTTTTTTCTGGGTTTTTCGGAAAGCGTCACGCCAATCCTGACGGACTTCTTTCGCTCGACGACTTGGTTCAGTCGCCTTCGTCCGCAAGAAATCCGCACTGCGCGAGTTGCTTACGTGCGGCCTGATCCCAGCCTCGATTCGCGGCGGGGCTTGCGGGAGATGGATGCAGCACGGTTGCGATGCGCGGTGCCGCATCGCCGAGCGCCTCAGCCGCGCGCTCCGACGCGAAGGCACCGACACCAATCACCATGCTCGGCTCGAGTACCGCCACGATGGCGCGCAAAGCGCTGTCACAGGCTTCGCCGAGCGCCGTTTGTTCCGCGCGCGGAAGCTTGTCTGGTGTGAGGTTCGCGCCCGACTCGGTCATGAAGGCGAGAGGACACCAGTTCCATACGAACGCGCGGCGGAAAAATGCGTCGTGCGTTTCGAACTCCGCAGCCATCAAACCCCAGAAGCGTCGTCCACTGACCTCGCTGCGCGAGCACGCGAAACCCTCGATCGGCCGCTTTGCGTGTTCCGCGCGCGGACGCTTCACCGCGGCGTCGATCCGGAGGAACTCCCGCACGGCGGCGACTTCACCAAACGGAACGCCTGTCTGCGCCATGCCAAACGGCCCAGGATTCATGCCGAGGAAAAGCGCCTTCGGCTTCGGCCGCGCGCGTGCGAGGTACATCTCGTGCGGCGCGCGCGCGTAATCGAGCGGGTTGTAGATCGCTGCGACGGGCGCAGCGAAATCGAGCGCATCGACCGCGCGCGAGAGTCGGCGCGATGCGCGTACGAGGAGCGCGGTGGTGTCGGCACGCGATGTCACGGCGTGGGCGTCGTCGCGGGAGCGGCAGTGGCAGCAGCGGTGGCACCCGCCACAGTCTTGTGAACGCCCACGTTTGTCAGCGCGGGACAGGCGCGACTGTCGAGGATTTCGATGCGGATGTACTTCGCCTTCGTCTCCGGCACGCGCACGATCCGCTTGTGACCGATGGTCGTTCCCTCAGCGAGCGTGACCCAATCCCGATGATTGTTGCTCGGCTGCGCAGGCACCGACACGCGGAACTTCTTCACGCGTTGACCAAGCCACGTGGGTTCTGCGAGTACAACGCGATCAAACGGCTTTGTTGGATCGAGTTCGACCTCGATGGATGCCGAAGTCGTCGCGTCGTTCGTCGCCCAGTAGGTCTTCGGATCGCCATCAACTGCCTTGTCGCTGCCAAACGGTTCTGGCGCAACTTTCTCGTTCGCGCCGCGCGGCACGAAGCCACGGATGTTGTCGCTCGCCGTCGGACGACCGCGCGCGAGATCCGTTCCTTCGCCGTACGTCGCATCAACAAGTGCGCGCAAACCAAGCACCGCAGCGACGTCGTTCTCGTGAATCAGTCCGCGGCGATCGATGGGGAAGTTGAGGTGGAAGTTCGCGTTGTGACCGACGCTGCGCTCCCAGAGGTCGAAGAGCTTCGCGGGCGACTTCACCTTGTCGTCTTCGTGCGCGTGATAGAACCAACCTGGTCGAATCGAAACGTCGCACTCCGCGGGAATCCACGATTCGCCGTCGATATCACCTTCGTTGAGCGACTTCGTCGACGGCGGATTGTCGTTGCCGATGCCGTGGCCTTCGGCCTTCAGCATCGACCAACACGTTTCGCCCGCCCAGCCTTGTTCGTTGCCAACCCAACGGATGTCAGGGCCAACATCGCTGAACATCACAGCGTCCGGCTGCAGTTCGCGCACGACCGCGCGGAAACTCGGGAAGTCGTACACCTGCTGCTTACCGTTCGGGCCTTCGCCGCACGCGCCGTCAAACCACACTTCGAAAATCGAACCGTACTGCGTGAGCACTTCGCGCAGTTGTTGGCGGAAGTACTCGTTGTACTCCTCGCCCGTGCCGTACTTCGGATTGTTGCGATCCCACGGCGAGAGGTAGACGCCGAACTGAAGCCCACCTTCGCGGCACGCATCCGAGAGTTCGCGCAACACGTCGCCCTTGCCGCCCTTCCACGGACTCGACGCAACCGAGTGCGTCGAGAGCTTCGTCGGCCAATTGCAGAAGCCGTCGTGGTGCTTCGCGGTGATCACAACGCCCTTCATTCCCGCGTCCTTCATCACTTTCACCCATTGCCGCGCATCGAGAGCGGTTGGGTTGAAGACGTCCGCGGGCTCGTCGCCGTGGCCCCACTCCATGTCGGTGAACGTGTTCGGGCCGAAGTGGATGAAGCCGGTGTACTCCAGGTCCTTCCACGCAAGTTGACGCGCGCTCGGCAGCGGCGCGATTGGCGCAGGCGGCGAAATGAGGCTCGATTGAGGGACGCCCGATGGACCAGTACTTGTCTCGAGCGCAGAACTTGAGTGCGGCATGGTGGCGAGGATTGCTGCAAGTGCGAGTGTGTGCATGGCGTAAGCGTCGTTTGACGCGCGGAAGCGTCGTGCGCAGACTACCGCGCCTTGAGAGCGAGGATGCGAACGACCTATGGAAGAGCCACGTGAAAGTACGAGAAATCCCGCCGCAAGCGTCGTTGCGAGCGGACCATTCAAGACAATCGTTTTGGGCGCGATTCTCGTTGGTGCGATGCTCGTCGGACTCGAAACCGTGCCATCGGTGCGCGATTCCTTCGGCGGCGCGCTCGTCGCGATAGATCGCGTGGTGCTCGCGATTTTCCTCGTCGAAGTCGTGTTGAAGATCGCGGCTGAGGGACGACGTCCATGGCGCTACTTCGCCGATCCGTGGAACGTCTTCGACTTCTCAGTGACCGCGATTTGCTTGCTGCCACTGCACGCGCAGTTCGCACAAGTCTTGCGGCTTGGTCGCGTCGCGCGGAGTTTGCGACTGGTCACCGCGTTGCCACGACTGCAGTTGATCGTGGGCGCGCTCTTGCGAAGCCTGCCGAGTTTCGGCTGGATCACGCTCTTGTTGTTCACGCTTCTCTACGCCTACAGCGTCATGGGAGTCTTTCTCTTTGGCGAGAATGATCCTGCGCGCTTCGGTTCGCTTTGGTCGAGCATGCTGACGATGTTCAGTGTGCTCACGCTCGAAGGTTGGTTCGACACCATGCGCGATCAGATGGTTGGTTTGCCGCAGGACGACGGAAGCGCGGTCGTCGCGTCACCAATCGTTGCACCGCTCTACTTCGTGAGTTTCATTCTGTCGGGCACGATGATCTTCTTGAACTTGCTCGTCGGCGTGATCGTGAACAGCATGAGTGAGATGCCGGGCGCCGAGAGCGATGTGGCGGAGCGTGGGACGTCCGCGCCGACTTCCGACGCACCGCGTGCAACCACGTCACCTCTGCCGAGTTTGCACGCGCCCGGCGCAGAACAAGCGCATGTGACGTTGCTCATCGAGCGCCTCGCGCGCATGGAAGCGACGCTCGCGGAGGTACGAGAAGAGTTGCGAGAAGAGTTGCGGGAAGAACTGCGGCGGCGCGGCGGCACGTGATCGAGATGCCTGAACGAGATACATGAGCCGAATAACCGCGGCAGCCGCGCGGCGAACTGTGGAAGGCAGGATTCCCGCGCCCCGCGGACGACGCATTGCCCGGCCTTCCGTGGTATCCTTCGCACCCTTCTCGGGCATTAGCGCAGCTTGGTAGCGCGTTTGACTGGGGGTCAAAAGGTCGTGGGTTCAAATCCCGCATGCCCGACTGAGTGAGCAGATTGCGGGAACCCTCAAGCTCAACCCTCGCGAAACGCGAGCGTTGAGTTTGAGGGTTCCCCACTCTGCCCGATCCGCGGTCGATCGTGCAGACTCGTCGCCGTCCTTTCCGATACGGACCCCGATGCTCCGACTGACCGAACTCCGACTTCCACTTGAGCACCCCGCCGACGCGCTGAGGCCGGCGATTGTGGCGCGGCTTGGTGTCTCCGACCAAGATCTCGAGCGTTTCGACATTTACAAGCGCGCGGTCGACGCGCGCAAGAAGTCGTCGATCCTCTTTGTGTACACCATCGATGCGGTGCTGCGACACGAGGACAAGATCCTGCGGCGGCTCAAGAGCGATCCGCACGTGAAGCAGACACCCGACATGGAGTACCGCTTCGCGGCGACTGCAAGCACGAACACTGCTGCGCCGTCAGGCACATCGTCAGGCACATTCTCGAGCGCGGCCCGTCCAGTGGTGGTTGGAATGGGGCCTTCAGGATTGTTTGCGGGGCTCATCCTCGCGCAGGCGGGCTTTCGACCGATCATCCTCGAGCGCGGCAAGATCGTGCGCGAGCGAACGAAGGACACCTTTCGCATGTGGCGGCAAGGTGTCCTCGACACCGAGTCGAACACGCAGTTTGGCGAGGGCGGC
>JBEIJG010000293.1:0-4519 GCA_040380385.1 Phycisphaeraceae bacterium
CCGCTCGCGCCACCTGCAGCGCCGCCACCAATGCCGCGCCGTGTCGGCATCGCGGGCGCTGCAGCAGGATCAACCACCGCGGGTGGCTTCACTTCGGGGCGCGTAGGAAGCATGCTTGCCGCCGGACGCGACCACCCTGCCGGACGCTTCGCATCAGGTACTTGCGCGGCCGGCGCCGCCTTCGCCGTTTCCACAACCCAGGCGACAAGATCGGCAAGCGCTTTCGGCTCGAACGTCGTGTCGATCGTTCCGTACTCATCGATCACGCCCGTTTGCGCGGGTTGGAAGAGGTGATTGAGCCCCTCCAACCGACGCGTCGTGATCGGCGCGGACGACGCGCGCGCGACTTCTTCCATGATGCCGAGATTCGTCGCCATGTCGACCTGCGTGTCCTTCGAACCGCAGAGCGCAAGCGTCGGAATCTCGATCATCGCAAGTACCCCGCGCGGATCGAATCGAATGAACTCCATCATCCACGGGCTTGAAATCTGCGTCATCGCCGCGTCAAACGTCGGCTTCAGCGTCGCGTCGTCGGGAATCACCAAACTCCCGATCGCCACTTGGCGCCGCACCATCTCTTCGATGAGCGGACGTACTTCTTCGATCGGCTTTCCTTCGATCACCGCCGACATCGCAGCCGCATGTGCAGTGAGCGCGGGCCCGCTCTTTTCAGCTGGAACCCCCGCCGCGTCGTAGAGCGCCTTCGACTGTCGCGTGAGCAACTTGCCGCCTTGCTCGGCAGTTCCTGCGAGAAGCACCATGAACGCAAGCGGATTCGTCGGGCTGTCGCCCTCGTTCTGCCACATCGCAACGATCGGCGCAATCAAACCGCCCTCGCTATGACCAATCAAACCGATCCGCGTCGGATCAATCGACGCTTGCGTCTTGAGCCAGTCGACCGCAGTCTCCGCGTCGCTCGCAAAATCGAGCGTCGTCGCCTGCGTGAAATCGCCGGTCGAACGCGCGACGCCACGATCGTCGTAGCGCAGCACCGCAACACCCGCACGTGTGAGCGCATCGGCGATCACAAGAAACGGCCGGTGCCCCATCAACGCTTCATCGCGATCCTGCGGACCGGAACCTGTCACCAACACGACCGCTGGCACGCGGCCATCGCGCGCGAGCGCCATCTCGCTTGGAATCGTGAGCGTGCCCGAAAGCGCGTGCCCCGCGGCGTGCGGAATGCGTACGTCTTCTTCACGATAGGGAAGCGGCGCGACCGGATCTTGCGGTCGGCGAAGCGTGCCGAGGCGAATGCCTGGCTGCAGTTCAAATCGAATCGGCGCTTTGAATGCGCCTTGCGTGAACGTGCCCTCAAGCACACTCGCATCGGCGTTGGCCGTCAATTCGAGCACCGCCGTCGTTCCGACGGGAATGGCGATGAGGTAGCTCGCGACTCCCTCCTTCACCGACTTCTCGACTTCAACCGCGAAATCACGCAGCCCTTGCGCCGCGATTTCAAACGCACCCGTCGGGCCGAGTTTGCCTTCCGCAAGCGCGAGACGCATCGCGAGTTTCTGACCCGCCGCGTCGAGCGTTCCGTTGTAGACGCGCTGTTCCGCAAGGTCCGACACGAGTTCAATCTTGCGAAGTTGCAAATCAAGCGGCGGCGGCATGCCTTCGCCCTTGTCGTTGAAGAGCATGCAATTGCCAGTTGCGATGAAGCCATCTTCACCCAGCATTGCCGCGAAACGCGCGCGCACGCTGCCGCCGTCGAGCGTGAAGCCAATCGCGCGACCGTCAGCGGCAACATCGATCGCGGGCTTCGCAATCGCGCCCGCTTGAATGACGGTCATCGCGATTGCCGGCGCGTCGGTAGCCTTTGCAGGCGCAGAGATCACGATCGTGATGGGAAGCGCGATCGGCGCGCGGCCGTTCAGACGCGGCGTCGCGGCTTCGCCAATCCATGCCCCGATCCATGCGGCGTCGATCGGCGCGCGCGCTTCAGGGGCTGCCGCCACGGCTGGTGTTACGGCTGGTGCACTTTGCGGCGCGGCCTGCGACACACCTTGTTGGGAGTCTTGTTGGGAGTCTTGTTGGGAGTCTTGTGCGAGCATCTCGCCGTACGCCACATGGGTGCACGCGATGACAACGAGCGCTGCGAACGAGACAAATGCAGAACGAAGTGAGATTCGCATGGGAGACTCTTCTCAAGGGCCGCGAAGGGTCGCGGCGCGTCGTGTGCGTAGGGCGCTCCGTCACGTCGGTTTCACAGCAATCGCGCGCGGGTCTCACTCAGGGTCATACTCAAGAAACTGCGCAATGCTGTTGTTCGGCGCGCAAAGCACGACCTTCGGGCGATGCACGCGCATCTCTTCGAGCGAGAGATGGCAGAAGCTCATGATGATGACACGATGGCCAACACCTGAGAGGCGCGCTGCAGCGCCGTTGATGCCAATGACGCCGCTCCCGCGTTCGCCGCGGAAGATGTACGTCTCGAAGCGATTCATGCTGTCGATGTCGGCGACGAGGACCTTCTCGTTGATGCGCATACCGGTGGCATCGAGAAGATCGGGATCAATCGTGATCGATCCCATGTAGTCGGGGCTGCAGAGCGTCACCGTTGCGCGGTGGATCTTCGCGAAGAGCGCTTCGCGCAGCATGTCAGCGCTCCGCCTTCCCTGCACTGGCGCGACCGGACGAGGCCGTGCCACCAGAAGAGCCGCCAGAGGAAGAGCCGCGACCGGGCGGCAACTCGCCTTCGGGGCGACGCCATTCGACGCGTTTGCCGTCGGCGTGCAACAACTCAAGGTCGTAGTAGAGGCGCTGATCGGGCTCGAAGAGATGCGCGACGATCTCAACAAAGTCAACGACGATCCACGTCGAGCTCTGATCGGCATTCGTGCGGAACGGGTGCTGTCCGCGCGCCTTGCCCACATCTTCGATGTCCTGCGCGGCCGCGCGCATCTGACGCTGGCTCGTGCCTGACCCGATGATGACGTAGTCGGTCACCTGACTGCGGCCGCGGACGTCCAACAGAATGACATCCGAACACTTCGAGTCGGCAAGTGTGCGTGCAATATCGATCGCGAATTGTCGCGTCGACTCTGGATCGGACGTGGTGCGTGATCTCATGTAGGAGGCCGAGCCTGAGGCCGGGTTCAGAACCCGCCGCCGCCGCCGCTGCGCGGACCGCGTGGGCCCTTCGCATCGCGCTTCGCGGGACGAGCGCCCTGACGATCAGAGCCCGGACGAACCGGACGCGGCTCGTGGCGACGCGCATCGCGGCGCTTGCGCTCCGAGGGCTTCTCGTAGTTCTGCTTCTTCTTGAGATCCTTCGTCAAGCCTTCCTTCTCGCAGAGCTTCTTAAAACGACGGAGCATCTGCTCGACGGACTCACCACTACGTGCCTTGATTCGGATCGACATTTGAAATTCTCGTCCTTCGTTGATCGGCCTGTGGGGCGTGCTTCGGCCGCCCGATACCGAGTCGCACATTCCACACGATTTTGCCCGAGGGGTCAAGGCGGCTGCATCCAAACGCGCCGAAAGACGGAGCCCGTGCTTGCGCGCCTGCCGCCCAACGACTCGTGCGGCCGACGCCAAGTTGTGGCGAGTTGCGCTGAAATCGAGGGCCGCGGACGATAGAAACGGGCGCGTCGAGCGCGGACGCGTGGGAGTGGAATGGCGGGAGCGAAACCAAAGCGTCGCGCTGCGCGTCCCAAGTGGGTTCAACCGAGATGGCAGGCTTCCAGTGCCACTGATTATTGACACCTACAACGTCCTTCACGTCACCGGCGTGCTCCCGCCGGAGCTCGCCGTCGGTGAACCAGACGGGCTTGCGCGGCTTGTTGCGCAGAGTCGGTATGCGTCGGACGTCGTCTGGCTGATCTGCGACGGCGTCCCGCGTGGCGCGAGCCGCGTCGGGCGAATCCTCATCGAGGGTGCCGGACCAGGCCGCAGCGCCGACGACCACATCAAGGGTTTCTTGGATCGCACGAGTGCCCCGCGGCAGGTGACGGTCGTCACGAGCGACCGCGCCATTCAACGGCATGCACGCTCGCGCGGCGCCGATTGGATGACGAGCGAAGACTTCCTTGCGTCGCTCGTCGGAGATGTTCGACGCGCGCGACCGAAGCGTGCACTGCCACCCGACCCGCGACGATCCGTTCCGCTCGCCGAGCGCGAAGTGCACGGCTGGATGCGGCTCTTTGGAATCACCGCGGAGATAGCCGCGATTCAGCGTGCAGAACCCTCGCGCGGTGGCGACACGGCGAACGATGCGCAAGAAGCTCCAAACACGCGCGCGAAGTCGGGGCAACAGACAAGTGCGCCACGCTCACCCTCGGATGATGCCGCGCTCGAACGGTTTCTCGCAGCGACCGAGGGCCTCGCCGATCCATTGGCGATTCTCGATGAAAAGCGCGGCGATACGCTGCTTACAGAACTTGGAGCGCTCGACGACGCCACCCTTGAATCGCTGATGAAAGCGCATGAGCCGCCGGTCTTGAAGGCCGGCGCGCGCATCGGAGGCCGTCAACGGAAGCGTCGCGAGAAACGGAGCGAATCATGAGTACAGG
>JBEIJG010000294.1:0-4518 GCA_040380385.1 Phycisphaeraceae bacterium
CGCTGCCATGGGCCGCGCCGTCACAGTGCACAGCGTGAAGAAGTTCTTTGCGGGACGGTAAACAAGCGCTCGCGACGTTACTTGAGCGCTCGCAACCTGCTTCGCAACTTGCTCGCTTTGGCGTACTCGGCCTTCGTCGAGCAACGGAAATCTGCGGTATCTTCCGCCCGCCATGATCGACCTGAAGGATCTCCGCGAAAACCCCGACAAGTACCGCAACGGCACCCGCGACAAGTGCATGAATGTCGACATCGATCGACTTCTCGCGCTCGACGAAGGTCGTCGTGCGATTGTCACGCGACTTGAAACCGCGCGCAGCGAGCAGAATCGGATTTCGAAAGAGATTGGCCCGAAGATCGGCCAACTCAAGGGGAAACTCAAGGCAGCTGCGGGCGATGAGAAGGATCGCCTTGAGATGGAGATCGCGTCGCTCGAAGCGCGGCCATCCGAACTTAAGGCGTTGGTCACCGAAGAAGAGCGCCACCTCGCCGCGCTTGAGCCTGAGTTCAAGGCGCTGTGGCTGCAGGTTCCGCAGCCGCCGGCAGCTGATGTTCCAAAGGGCAAAGGCAGCGAAGACAACAAGGAAGTTCGTCGCTGGGCGCCTGCTGGTTGGGACTTCACGAAGACGTTCGCGGAAAACCGCGGCTTCAAGCCGCGCACGCATCTTGAACTCGTCAAGATGCACGGGCTTGTCGATTTCGAACGCGGCGTGAAGATGTCGGGCACGCGCCACTACGTGCTCACGGGCCTTGGCATGCGCCTCCATCAGGCCGTGCTCCGTTACGCCGTCGACTTCATGGCGGACAAGCGCGGATTTAGCCCGATGGGTATTCCCGTCATCGTGAAAGAAGAGTGCATGGTGGGCACGGGCTTCTTCCCCGCAGGTCGCGAGCAGGCCTACCACATCGAGGAATCGAAGCGCGGCTCGGGCCACGACCTCTACCTCACGGGCACGGGCGAAGTCGGCCTGATGGGCCTTCATGCGGACGAGATCCTTTCGCACGAGCAGTTGCCGCTGAAGTACTGCACGGTCTCGACCTGCTTCCGTCGCGAGGCAGGTGCTGCGGGCAAGGACACCGCCGGGCTTTACCGCATTCACCAGTTCGACAAGGTCGAGCAAGTTGTGGTGTGCAAGGCCGACGATGCGGAAAGCCGCACGTGGCACAAGCAGATGATCGAGTCGGTCGAGATGATCCTCCAGTCGCTTGGCCTCGCCTATCGCCTGCTGCAATGCTGCTCGGGCGATCTCGGCGTCAAGAACGAGGACATGATCGATATTGAAAGTTGGATGCCGGGTCGCGGCGATGTTGGCAAGGACGGCGCGCCGACAGGCGAGTTCGGCGAGACGCACTCCGCGAGCCGGCTCAACGACTTCCAGTGCCGACGCCTCAATCTTCGCTACAAGGACGCGGACGGAAAGACGCGCTTCGCTTACGCGCTCAACAACACGGTTGCTGCGAGCCCGCGCGTGCTGATTCCGCTGCTTGAAATGCATCAGCAGGCGGATGGCAGCGTCGTGATCCCCGAGGCACTTCGCGGATACATGGGTGGAATCGCGAAGATCGGCTGAATTCACGGTTGTGCGGCGTCCCCTACCGCGTTCGATCGGGCAATCGTTCGACTCGTGAGTTGTGGAGACCTCGCATGCAACACTCAGCCTTCCGTTCGCATCGATTCGCATTGCTCGCACTTCTTGTAGCGGCACAGGCTGCTGGGCAAGCACCGCCACCCGAGGGTGACTTCTTTGGTGGCCCCCCGCCGTTTGGACCAGGTGGGCCAGGTGGACCGAACGCCCCAACGCGCGAGATCCTCAAGGACTTCGACAAGGACGACAACGGTCGACTTGAAGGAGCTGAACGAGACGCGGCGCGCGCCGAACTCAAGAAGACACCGCAAGGCGGACGCGGCCGGGGTGGCATGCGAGGGCCAGGCGGGAATGCCGCGCCGAAAGTGCCGGGGCCGAAGATCTCGCCGAAAGACGTTGCGAGTTACCCCGATGCGCCGCTCTTCGCGGTCGACGTCGTGCGCACGGTCTTCATCGATTTCGACGTATCGAATTGGGAAGAGGAACTCGAGCTCTTCCACAACACCGACGCCGATGTGCCCGCGCGCATGACCGTTGATGGCAAAGTCATCGAAGGCGTTGGCGTCCATTTTCGCGGCGCGTCGAGCTACATGATGGTGCCGCGCGGTTCGAAGCGCTCGTTCAACATCGCGGTTGATCACACCGATCCGAAAGCGCGGCTGTACGGGCAAAACACGCTGAATTTCCTCAATGCGAACGGCGATGCGTCGTTCATGTCGTCGGTGCTCTATGCGCATCTCGCAGCGCCGCACATTCCGGCACCAAAGGCGAACTTCGTTGAAGTCGTCGTGAACGGCGAGTCGTGGGGCGTCTTCGTCAATGTCGAGCAGTTCAACAAGGTCTTCCTGCGCGAGCATTGGCCGGAGTTCAAAGCGGACGGTGCGCGATGGAAGGTGCTCGGGTCGCCGCGCGCGACCGGCGGGCTCGATTATCGCGGTGAAGATCTCGCCGCGTATCGCGAGCGCTACGAGATCAAGTCGAAGGATCGCGAGGAAGATTGGAAGGCGCTTGTTCTGCTCACGAAGACGTTGAGTGAGACGCCGATCGATCAACTGGAAGAGGCGCTGAAACCGATGCTCAACATCGACGGCGCGCTGTGGTTCCTCGCGCTCGATATCGCGAGCGCGAACTCGGACGGCTACTGGACACGCGCGAGCGACTACTCGCTCTATCGCGATCCGAAGGGCGTCTTCCACATCGTTCCGCACGACATGAACGAGGCGTTCAAGGTTTCGCATGGTGGACCTGGCGGGCCGGGCGGTGGTCGGCCTGGCGGCTTCGGACCTCCTGACGGCTTTGGTCCTCCGGGTGGTGAAGGCGCGCCGCGCGAGGGGCGACCTGGCCGAGGCATGCGTCCGCGGCCAGCAGATCCTGCGGAGGGTGCACCTCCCCCGCCAAACGCACAGATGGAACCCAACGCACGCCTGGCGCTTGGTGCCGTGCGTGGCGCTGCGATGCAACAAGATGCACCGTCACCCCGGAACGAGCCACCGGCGGCGCCGCCAGGGCCACGTGCGGGGCAAAATGGTGGGCGTGGCGGCATGGGTGGAATGGGCGGCGGTGGCGGCGGAGCGTTGACCGAACTCGATCCGCTCGTGGGTATGGACGACCTCACGAAACCGCTGCGCAGCCGCTTGTTGCAAGTCCCTGCGCTGCGCGAGCGCTACCTCATGTATGTGCGAACGCTCGGCCAAGAGATGGCGTGGGAGAAAATGGGCCCGTTCATCGCACGCTTGCACGACACCATCGCGCCGCGCGTTGCGAAGGACACGCGCAAGGCGTTCTCCACCGAAGCCTTTGAACGCGACACATCCCCTGAGGTGAGCGGTAGCCTGCGACAGTTCTTCGAGAAGCGCTCGAAGTATCTTTCCGCGTATCGAGCTTCAAGTCCGAACACAAACGCTGGCACGAATGCTGGAACGAATGCTGGAACGAATGCAGGAACGCGTCCTGCCAACAACCAACCCAAACCTCCCTCGTCGGCACCTGCGGGCACCGCGAAGTAATCGAACGAAGAGCACTCCGTCATGACTGATTGGCTTTCTCAGCCTTCTGCAAACGACCCGAGCATCACCGCCTCGGTCGCGCTGACGCGGCTCTTCCTCGCGCTCATTTTCGGTTTCATCGTTTCGCTCGTCTATCGCTGGACGCGCGGGCGCTCGGCTGATGCGCGTTTCGTCTCGACTCTTGTCCTGCTCACGCTACTTCTGAGCGTGACCACGATCGTGATCGGCGACAACATCGCGCGCGCGTTCAGCATCGTCGGCGCGCTGTCGATCGTGCGTTTCCGCACGGTGGTCGAGGACACGCGCGACACCGCGTTTGTGATCTGCGCCGTGGCGATCGGCCTCGCGGTCGGTGCTGGATACATCGCGCTTCCTGCGATGGCGCTGCCGTTCATCGCGGCCGCGGCGAAACTCTTCGGCTCGGGAACACCCGCGTTCTACGCGCTCCAAGGCGGCGCGTTCCGCTTGAAGATTCGCGTCGCACAAGACTTCGCAAACCGCGAGGCACTGCTCGCAGAACTCGATGCCGCGTGCCCCGAGAAGTCGCTCCTTGGCATCGAAAGCGTTCGCGCGGGCGCGGCGATCGAACGCAGTTACGAAGTCGAGCTCGGCGGCGAAACGGCCGCAGACCAACTCATCGCGCGCCTTTCGGCGATCGATGGCGTGCTGTCGGTGGAAGTTGTGCGCGCCTCGAAGTGAAAGCCTCGAAGTGAAAGCCTCGAAGTGAAAGCCTCGAAGTGAAAGCCTCGAAGTGAAAGCCTCGAAGTGAAAGCCTCGAAGTGAAGTGCTCCGAACTCGCGCGCAGCACGCTTACGGATTCGTCCAACCGGTCGGCTTGATTGAATAGTTGAACGAGCCGTCGGTGTTGAGATCAATGAGCGCGTACGTCGGCTCGCAGTAGGTCTTGTGCGGCTTCCACCAACCGCC
>JBEIJG010000295.1:0-4513 GCA_040380385.1 Phycisphaeraceae bacterium
ACGAGCGAGCGCAAGTCGTCGAGCTGAAGGGCTTTTGGAACCGTGTTGAACAAACGTGACGCCCAACACCGAGCGATGGTGGGCGGCGTACAGCAACGCTCCGTCGGGGACGACGAGGCGAGGGGGCAATATAACAATCTACGCACCCGGCGGTGTGGGTAAAGATTCGACCGCGCAATTCCTGAGAAGGGTTGGGAATGGACAGTCGGATCTGGGGGTGACTTGCGAGTGTCGACCCGCGGTCTCTCGCGGGGGAGATAGGCGGACGATTGAGCATGCAGCCGCGTCGGCGCGTGGGTGTGGATTTTGGGGTCGAGCCGAGAGATTTGAGATGCGTGGACTGCGGGAGTCCGCCGCACGCTCAAACGTCGACAACCGCCGCTTCGTGGGACGACTTCGGCTTCGTGGGACGACTTCGGCTTCGTGGGACGACTTCGGCTTCGCGGGATGTCGGATCACCCGATGCTCACCGACGGAATCGCCCGTCAAACTCAGAGCGTTCGCCCGATATCGCGTCGGTAGAACGCGCCGTCGAAGTGGATCTTTGCGGCTGCTTCCGACGCGAGGGCGCTCGCGCGCTCGACGGTCTCGGCGAGTGCCGTAACGCCGAGCACACGGCCACCGTTGGTGACGATCTTTCCGTTCTTCCGCGTGGTTCCAGCGTGGAAAATGATGATCTCTTCGCCGGGCGCATGCTCGGTGGCGCGCGCCTCGTCGAGGCCGGTGATTTCGAGGCCCTTTGGATAACTGCCCGGATAACCCTTCGAGCAAACGACGACACAGCACGCGGCTCGGCGATCGAAGGAGAGTTCGACGTCTGAGAGTTGTCCGGTCGCGGTCGCCCAACAGAGTTCGACGAGATCACCCTTGAGTCGCGCCATGATCGGCTGCGTTTCAGGGTCACCAAAGCGCGTGTTGAACTCAAGGACCTTCGGGCCCGCAGGTGTCACCATCAGGCCTGCGTAGAGGACGCCGCGGAACGGGATATCCATGCGCTTGAGCGCGTCGACCGTAGGGACGAGCACATCGCGTTGCACAATGCGAAGGAGATCATCGGTTGCCTTTGGCGTCGGGCTGAAGGCGCCCATGCCGCCAGTATTCGGTCCCGTATCGCCCTCACCGACGCGCTTGTGATCTTGCGCCGGGTCAAGGATCCAGAACGACTGCCCGTCGCACAACGCGAGGACCGAAACTTCCGGCCCATCGAGCAACTCTTCGATCAAAATCGTCGCACCCGCGTCGCCAAAGACTTTGCGCACGAGGCAATCTTCAACCGCTCGTTTCGCTTCCGCGATGGTCTTACAAACAACAACGCCCTTGCCCGCGCAGAGTCCGGTTGCCTTCACCACGCAACCATCGACGCGCGTCTCGACGTACGCGAGGGCTTGCTCGGCATCGGTAAACACGCGCCCATCGGCGGCGGGCACGCTCGCCGCGCGCATCACTTGCTTCGCGAACGCCTTGTCCCATTCGAGTTGTGCGCCCGCCTTGGATGGTCCGAACACCACACGTTTCGGGTGATCGGCGAGTTTCGTCGCGTAATCCGCCGCGAGCGGTGCCTCTGGGCCGATCACGACAAGCGAAATGTTCTCCCGCTCGCACCAACGCACCAACCGAAACATGTCGTTGGTCGGTTCCGGGCACACGCGACCGATTTCGGTGAGGCCCGCGTTGGCGTCGGCCTCGACCCAAAGCGTGCCGAGTCGCTTGCTCTTCTTGAGTCGCCAGGCGAGCGCATGCTCGCGGCCGCCCGTTCCGAGGAGGAGCACATTGACGGTGTCGGGGCAGCGAAGTCGGGTTTGGGAACGGCTCATGTCTCAGGTTCGGCGGAATCAAGTTGGTCGGCGGGGCGGGAACTGTAACGGGCTTTCCTGCTAGATTGCGCCGCTCGGAGCTGCATTACCTCCGGATTGGTGGACGCATCGTCTGACGAGGCTCTTCAACCGTGCGTTGACCTCACGTTTGGGGCCCGACAGTCTCAGCGGCGCGTCCCTGGTCTCGACTATTCCGCCGCCACATTCCGTTTTCCGAACTTGGATCTTCATCCATGCAAGCCTCTCGCACCATGCTTCGACGAATTCCTCGCCTCCTCGGTGGCCTCGCTGCCGCAACCGTTCTCGCAACAACGCTCAGTGCGTCGTTCGACTCGTCCGCGTTCGCACGCGACGACCAGTCGGACATGTTGAAGAAGTTGAACGCCCCATGGGCGTTGGTGAGCGAGCCATCCAAGAGCGCGACCAAGCTCTTCACGGCGTACCTCGACATGACGAAACCGCCCGTCGAGTTCGGCTCAGAATTCAATCAGAACGCGATCTGGCCTGGCATGGACGGTTTCGAGGCGGTTGCGAAGTGGGCCGAGGCGAACTCCGGTATGGGCAAGGCGCTGCTCGAAGTGCAGAACTGCCAAGTCCTCGGCGTGCCTTACGGCACCGACGGCGTCGACAAGAAGTTCGTCGAGCGCGGACTCATCGCCGACGTGACGCTCGACGAGGGCGTTGTCAAGGCGGAGTTCCCGTACCTCAAGGCGCTCGACGCGATCAGCACCTACGTCGCAGCGGATATCTATCGCCTCTGCGCGGCGGAAAAGTACGAAGATGCCTTCGCGCTTGCGATCGCGCACGCGAAACTCCTTCGTCAAGCCGCGGAGGCGACCATGTACGAAGAGAAGGCCGCGTCGATGTTGATGTTGTGCGACGCGCTGTCGCTGCACCGCGATATCATGTGGACGTACCGCGAGAAGATTCCAGCGACGCTCTTCCAGAAGATCGCGCTGCGCGAGTACCCGTTCATCAAGCCGCAAGACAACGAGCGCCTCAAGCGACTCGCGATGCCAGAAGGCGATCTCATCATCGGTGAGGCGATTCTCGAGAGCGTCTTCGATTCGGCTGGTCAACCAGACAATGACAAGTTCGCGAAGGTGTTCGCCGCGCTTCAATCGGAAAGCGAGCCGTTGACTTCGTTTGGTGCGTCGAAGCGCTGGGTGAAGATCGCTGGAGTGCACGGCAGCCTCGAAGCAAGCACCAAGAAACTCAACGACATCTACGACGATTGGTGGCGTCGTTGGCGCATGCGTCCGTTCGACACGATGATGTCGTTGCCGACGGAGTATTCGCGCGCGAATCCCGTGAAGTACGCGGCCGTGTTGCTCGTCGCAAGCGACATCGATGCGCTCTTCGAGTTGCGTCGCCGCCTCACGACGGAGCTCTGCGGGACCGTGATTTCTGCGGGACTTTGCGGCTACCGCGCGCAATACAACACGTGGCCTGACACCATTGAGAAGGCGTACGCGCAGTTCATGCCCAAGCGCTTCAACTTCGACGCGTACGACAAGGAGTACGGTTCGTTGGTGTACGACTACCTCGGCACCTCGAAGCGCGGCGTGGAGACCGAAGATGGTCGCGTCGAAGCCACCGGTTGCGTGCTCTACGCGCGCAACGGCGATGGCGAATCAAACAAGGCGGCGCGACACGCTCCGGGCGGCATGTCGGACGACTTTGTCCTGTGGCCTGCGCTCCGTGCGGTCGCGCGCGGTGAGTGAAATAGAGGTCCATGAAACGGAGCTGAGTGAGGTTGCGGAGACTGCAATCCGCGACATGCGCGGATCGACTTTGTGCGAATGTGGCACGCGTCGATCGGAATCGCGCAGCGCAGCCGAGAAAATCGAAGTGAGATGTTCTGCGGGCGATCCATCGCCCAACTTGGAGTCGAGATGAGTCACTCAAACGGCGTCGAGAAACTGGTTGTGATTGGTTCGGGACCCGCGGGTTGGACGGCGTGCATCTACGGTGCGCGCGCAAACCTCGCGCCGCGTGCCGTGATCGGCGTTCCTGCTGCGAATCCGGCGCCCGTCCTTCCAGGTGGTCAGTTGATGCTGACGACCGAGGTCGAGAACTACCCAGGGTTCCCGCACGGTGTTTCGGGCCCTGAAATGATGGCGCTCTTTCAACAGCAGGCCGAACGCTTCGGTACGCGCATCACGAACGCGGACATCGTCCGCTGCGATTTTTCGCAGAAGCCATTCGTCCTTGAGACGAGCGAAGGTGAGACGATTCGCGCGCACGCGGTGATCATCGCGACGGGCGCGACCGCGAATTGGATCGGCTTGCCCAACGAATTGCGCCTCGCGATGAATGGTGGCGGCGTGAGCGCGTGCGCCGTTTGTGACGGTGCGCTTCCTGTCTACCGCGATCAGCCGCTCGCTGTCGTCGGTGGTGGCGATACCGCGATGGAAGAAGCGAGTTACCTCACGAAGTTCGCATCGAAGGTGTACGTCATCCACCGCCGCGACTCGTTCCGAGCGTCGAAGGCCATGCAGGCCCGCATCCTCGAGAATCCCAAGGCCGAAGCGGTGTGGAACTCCGTCGTCGTCGACGTTGTCGGTCAAGACTTCATCGAAGGTGTCGTCCTTGAGAACGTCGTAACGAAGGAGCGACGCACGCTCGCCGTGAAGGGTCTGTTCATCGCGATCGGTCACTCGCCTGCGACGAAGTTCCTCGAGGGTACAGGTATCGAG
>JBEIJG010000296.1:0-4510 GCA_040380385.1 Phycisphaeraceae bacterium
ACACAACTGGGAAGGGAAAACCGCGCCGAAAGCCGCAGAGAAGCCCATCAACGATCACTTCAAGCAAGAGCCACCGGCCGCGCAGGAAAGCGCGAAGCCACGGTATGAGAAAGTCGCTGGAAAGCCCGAAGACAACTGGGTGTGGACGCCGCAATGGCAGATCGACATGCACGATCCGCGCTGGTGGGGCTACGTGAAGTTTGTGCGGTGATTGCGGACGTCGGAACATGGCATGCCACCGCCGCGCGCGTCTCGGGGTTGTCCGAGGGACGCGCGCGGCGTGCTTGTTGAGATACGAAGAGGACGACCGTCCGCCTGTTACTCAGGGCACTCGCCCCAAGAACCGAGCAGGATGCCTAGATCGGCGCCGTTGATGACGCCGTCGTTGTTGAAATCCGCCGGGCAGCACGAAAGGCGACAACCTTCAGGCGCGCAGGCAAACGACGACGGAAGGTCCGATGCGCCTGCGACGGAGATGAGGCCGGCGTCACGTGTGTCTGGAAGTGTGGTTGCGCTGAAATGGCAACTGTACATCGGGTTTGGACCGAGGCACGGCGTGCTCACAACGCCGCTGTACGGAAGCAGCGCAACGTGATCAACATCAAGTACTGCTGGGAAAACTCCGCCATTTCCACCGAGTGTTCCTGCCACGCCGCGCACATTCAGCGCGAGATAGAACTGCACTTCCAGCAGCGAGTCTGTGTAGGCGCGTTGAAATGGAAGATCGAGCCTCGCCCAAACATTTTCAGTGAAGCGCCCCGAGGAGAGGTCCGCGCGCGTGAAGCAGAATTCGTGCCGCGTCGTTGAACCCGGTCCTGAAACTTGCCCTCCATGCTCAAGCACGACCACCGAGAAGATGTCGTAATCGGCGCAGGGAATACAACTCGCTTCGTTGAGAAGATCAACCCGAAAGTCGAATTGCACTGCGATGTTCGGGCATTGCGGAACTTGGATGTACTTTTGGTAGAGCACCGAGGGCCGCGGCGCGTCTTGCGCAGTACATGTCGTGGCATTCGAACACACGTTCGGATTGCGCAGCGATTCGTATTGCGGAAGAAGTCGCGCATAGGCGCGGTGCACGCCTGTTGGTTCATTGCGTACGACGATCGGATTGGCGCAACCCGAATTCCAACGGACCATACGCCACGCCGCGGAAGCGTCGTCTGCTGGTTGGTCAAAACTCGGGTCTTGCAGCCCGAAATATGGATTTTCAGGCGAGCCTGCCGGCGAGCCCGCGTGCGCGGTACATGCGAGCGCAATCGCGACGCCGGAGGCCGCAACTGTGCGGAATGGAACAGTCAAAAACGCGAAGCTGCGACGTACTCGGTGTACCCCGTTGTAGTCTCGATGATGCTGCATATGGATGTGCCTCTGCCGCCTGATTCGCGGTCGGTCGCGCGAGCTCCGTGATGTGTAATACGCGTAGAGCGCCGCGCGTCCCCCCTCGTCCTTGGGACATTGCCGATCGGATCGACAAGCGAACGCGCTACGTGTTCGCATTCCACTGGTTCGCTCGCTTTGAAGACCAAACGAAAATTGGCCAGCACGCGGGAGGTCCGTGAAGTGATTCGTCGCCGAAGGGTTCGGGGAATCTCGCGTTCCCTCGAATGGAGGTCCGACATCGCTCAAAAACAGACGTATGTTCTCGGCATGGAACGTTCGTCGGTCACCCGAACCACACTCTCCGCTGCTTCGAGAATCTTCGAAGAGATCGGCCTTTCGCCGCAGCATGGAAATCTCTTCCATGAGACGGCCGAGCGTCTGCTGCACGCAGCGGATCTGGTTGGGCTCCGACATCATCAGCAGATCATCCTCGCGCAGCCAAAGAGCGAAGTGATGGTGCAGTTTCCGGTGCAAATGGACGACGGGCGCCATCGGCTCTTCAAGGGATATCGCGTGCAACACTCGAACGCACTCGGGCCGTTTCTTGGCGGCGTGCGTTTTGCGCCGCAGTTGGCGCTCGATACGGTGAAGGGTCATGCTGTACTTGCGACGTTGCGCGCGTCGCTTGTTCGGGCGCCGTTTGGCGGTTCCTTCGGCGGTGTGAAGGTGCATCCGCCCGAACTCTCGCAAGGTGAGTTGATGCGCGTGACACGCCGCTACTGCAGCGCGATCAGTCACCAACTCGGCCCGGCCTACGACATCGTGGCGCCTGATGCGGGCACCGACGCGCAGGTCATGGCGTGGTTCTTCGACACGCTTGCGCAGACGACTCCGGAGCCATCGCGGCAAGATCAATCGCGCACAGTCATGGGAAAGCCGGCGGAACTCGGCGGACTCGGTTCGCGCGGTCGATCGTTGGCGCTCGGTGTGTTGACGGTGCTCGACGAATTGCTCGGAGACTCGATGCTCGAACTTGAAACCGCGCGCGTTGCGGTGGTCGGGTTTGGGCATGCAGGTGCAGCCGTTG
This sequence comes from Phycisphaeraceae bacterium, assembly GCA_040380385.1. Lineage (GTDB taxonomy): Bacteria > Planctomycetota > Phycisphaerae > Phycisphaerales > SM1A02 > QWPT01. The sequence goes on from JBEIJG010000296.1 coordinate 2,411, forward strand.
CGCGTGCGCTCGCCTCGCGAGGAGCGCGTGTGACTGCGGTGCTCACTTCAGGTACGGCGCTGTACGAGCCGAGCGGTATCGACGTCGGAGCGCTCGCGCAGCATCGCGCGCACACAGGCGGCATCGACGGCTTCGATGGTGCGACGACCGTGATGGAGCGAGACTTCTGGGAAGCGCCTGCAGAAATTGTCGTGGTGTGTGCGGGCGACGGCGTGCTTGACGCCTCGCGCGCGGCGCAGTGTCGTGCGCGACTCGTCGTAGAAGTTGGCGGCGCGAACATCACCGCTGATGCCGAAGAAGTGCTGGTACGGCAGGGAATCGATGTGGTGCCTGACATCCTTGCTGGCGCAGGCGTCGAAGTCGCAAGCATGCTTGAGTGGCAAGAGATTCGCCGCGAGCCAACGTTCCGAAAGGACGAAATCGAGACGCATGTTCGAAGGCAAATGACACTCGCAACGCGTCGTGTTCGCGTGGCGCGGATGAAGTACGAGTGCGACCTGCGAACTGCAGCAACATGCGTCGGACTCGAACGCATTGGACGGGTCTATGACCTTCGTGGCGTCTTCCCTTAATTGAGCGCTCGCAACCTGCTTCGCAACTTGCGCGCTTTGGCCAGCCTCGCCGCGAGTGCATCGCGGCGGGCTGAGAGGCATGGTGCTTTCGCGCGCTTTGGCGTGAAATCTTGCGATTGCCGCGGTTCGCTACACTCGCCGACCCATGACGATCTTCAGCAAGATTCTCGCCGGTGAAATTCCTTGCCATCGCGTGTACGAAGACGCGCACGTCCTCGCGTTTCTCGACATCGGGCCGCTCTCCGACGGGCACCTCTTGGTCATTCCGAAAGAGGCGAAAGCCCAACTGCATGAGCTCTCCGACGAGAGTGCTGCGGCGATCGGTCGCGTGCTGCCGCGACTCGCGCGCGCCGTCATGGCTGCGACCGGCTGTACGGCATACAACGTGCTGCAAAACAACGGTGCGATGGCGCATCAAGCGGTGATGCACGTGCACTTCCACATCATTCCGAAGATCGGTTCGGCAGGATTAGGTGTGGGTTGGAACGCTGGCAAACTCGACGCGGCACACGCGCAAGAACTCGTGTCACGCATGAAAGCAGCGCTCGCATGAGTGGCGAGGAAGGCGTTTCTGCCGCGCGAGCCCACGTTTCTCCGCAGATTCGAAGCGATTGGAACGCGCTTCCACTCCACGCGTTGTTCGACCTACTCGCGCGCGACGACGCGGAGCACGCGGTCGAACGGGCGCTTGCGGAGGATCTCGGTCGATCAGACGCCGGGCTTGAGGGCGACGTGACGAGCTGCGCGACGATTGCTCCCGACGTGCGCGGTCGAGCACGCATGGAGAGCCGTGCGGATGGCGTGCTCTGCGGAATGCCTGTCGTCGAAATGGTTGCGCGTCGCGCGGGACTGAAGTTGACAGCGCATCGCGAAGATGGCGCGCGTCTCGTTCGTGGCACGCGCATCGCAACCTTCGAAGGTCCACTCGCACTCTTACTCGCGTATGAACGCACGATGTTGAACTTCGCCACGCTGCTCTCGGGCAACGCGACGATCGCCGCGCGTTTCGTCGATGAAACACGCGGTACGCGCGCGACGATTTGTGATACGCGCAAGACACTCCCAGGCCTTCGCACGTTGCAAAAGTATGCGACGCGTTGTGGTGGCGCGACGCTTCATCGCATCGGACTCTTCGATGCAGTGCTTTTGAAGGACAACCATCTCGAGAGTTTCGGCGGAGACGATCTCGCAGCGCGCGTGCGTGCGGCTGCCTCGTGCGCGCGCGCGAAACGAACAGTCGCATTCGTCGAGTGCGAAGTCGATTCGCTCGATCAACTCGATCGACTGTTGACGCTCGAGTCCGGCGTGCTCGACATGATTCTGCTCGACAATATGGATCCAGCGATGCTCGCGGAGGCAGTGCGTCGGCGCGACGCGCGCGCTCCGCACGTTTTGCTCGAAGCTTCTGGCGGCGTTCGACTCGACACGGTCCGTCGCATTGCACTGAGTGGTGTCGATCGCATCTCAGTCGGCGCGATCACGCACTCAGCGCCCGCGCTCGATCTTGGGCTCGATCTTGAGTACGTTG
>JBEIJG010000297.1:0-4494 GCA_040380385.1 Phycisphaeraceae bacterium
GTTCTCGTCCGTATCTGGCGTAATCGCCGAGAAGACATCCGCCGGGAGCTGACGCGGCCGCGGATTTGTGCGATCGGTCGACCACGAGTAGCCCGTGTTGTAGTCGTTGAAACCGGCACCCGCCGCACCGAGATACGGATTGAGGCCAAGCCAACGCATGCTGTACGAGGCGCGGAGCAGATCTGGAATGGTGTCCGACGGAATGCGCGCGAGAAGCGTCAACTCGCCAATCGAGGCAAAGCCACGTTCAGAACGCATGCCTGGGAAGAACCGAGCGCCGCCAGCCGGGAAGATGACCGGCATTGCTGCAGTCGTCTGCGCGTCGGTGAGTCCGCGGTCGGCGTAACTCATCAGGTTGTTTGTCGGGAACGGTGTCGGTGCCGCGAAGTACCCGTGATCGCGATACGAACGAATCGCATCTGCCGTGTGTGAGTGCGGCGTGATCGGCGGGTTACTGCCCTGAATAGTCGGCAGCCGCATCATCATCGGCAACGCCGCGAGCGTTTCGGGGAGCGCGGTGTTGAGGTTGATGAGGCCTGGCGTCTTGCGACCGAGGAAGCCGTGCGAAAGTCGGAACTGCCGTTCCTCTGCGAGCGCACCGTCGGAGAGCGGTTGTGCTGCCGCCGCGGGAGCCTGCGTAAAGACACCGTCCGCGTTGCGGTCGGGGTTGCCTCGACCAGCGCCGTCGATGGTGAGACCGTCGAGGAACGCAATGCCCGCTGGCAGCGCAGGCGTCCATGGTTGGTAGCCGGGAATGCGCAGCGGCGGAGTCGTCGTCGACGTTGGATCAACCGCCGAGCCAATCACGATCGACCCCGTGTCGTCTTGCCCGAGTTCGCCCGGCAGACGCGCGTAGAGACGATTGATGTAGAGACCCGTGCCTGGATAGAACTCGCTGTCGACATCGTCATCGAGCATGATCTCGCTGAAGGTGCGGCGCGTGGTTGGATTCGGGCCCCAGTTCTCGAAGACGTGACCCCAGAGGAACACATCGAGCACTTCACCGATCTGCTCAAAGTCGCTGTCCTTGTGCGACATCTGGAACGGGATACTCATCACGGGCAGATCGGCAAAGTCTTGCCATTCCGAGGTCAGGCCGTCGGCGTTGACCGTCATGCCCTTCGAACCCGTGTGCCATTCAAGTTGCTCGCCAGCGACCGTGATCGTGCCGCGCTGATTCTCACCGTCGCCAAGGAACGGCAACGGATTTGCACCGGACAGATAGACCGCGTCGACGTTCCCCGTCGCGCCCGCAGGCACAACGAGGATGTTCGTGAAGAACGCGGGCTTCGCGCGAATCGGACGATCGAAACAGTCGGCGAAGACCGCACGCGGCCAACGCGCTGCGGTGCCGCCGCCCGTGACAACGGTGTTCACGTCGGGATCGGTGTTCGCATCAAAGACGTCACCGGTGTAGTTCACGTCGCCGCCACCATCGTTGATGCCGTCGATCGAACGGCTCACGCGCGTTGGTTCACCGGCGGCGCTGAAGACATATCGCGGCGACAGTTCCGTCGCAGCGATCTTGCGGTTCGCGATCGCGACGCTTGTGTCGTTCCACGTGTCGACGTCGAACGCCCACGCGCGGCTCGCGCGGACCCACGTCATGAATACTTCGTTGCCGCCCAAGCGGATACCCGACACGAAGCTGCGGTCCGGAGTTGCAGGATCTCGGAAATACGTCTTCGCTGGCGGGAAGTGTGCCGGGTCGTCAAAGAGGCGATTCACCGCCTCTGCAAAGTCAACGTCGTCGCCAGTTTCGCTGTTGTCGAAGCGATCGACGACGAGCGGGTACTGTTGACCAGGGAGACCAACAATGCGAACGAGTTCAACACTTTGATTTGCGTTGCGGAAACGGCCACCGAATGTCGGCGTTCCCGGCGTCCCAAGGCTTTCATTCCAAGCCGCAGCGCGGAACACCAACGTGCGATCAAGCGGGTCGAAGCCATCGGCGAGCGTGCCACGCGAGTCGTACGGGCCAACGCGCTCGATGAGTCCGTCGGCGTCCGCATCCACTTGCTGCACCGCGCTGCCCGCGGCTGCAGTTTCGCCCTTCTCAAGATCGAGGAAGTCGAGGAAGCGCGCTTCGATCGGAATCGAGAGGAAGCCCGTATCCGTCGACTGATTCGGCTCGACGTTCGAGGGAACCGTGTCGTCGAGCACGGATGGCGCGAAGTACACGATCGCCGTGCTTGGGCGACCGAGCGTCGCCGGCGGAATGCTCGGGCCATCGGGGAACTGCGCATTCGGACCGTAGTCCGGCGAGAAGAACGTGAAGTCCTTGCCGAAGAAGCGAAGCCGGAAATCGCGGAGATTGATCGGCGTGTCGTATGGGTTCGCGATCTGCACCGCGATCAACGGCGCCTTGTTGCACGTCGAGTCCACGAACTTCTCGCCGTCTTGTTGACCGCCTTGCGGAACGACTTCGCCCGTCGGATCCGGGCCCGTCCACGACGGATCGCTCTCGTTGAACTTGCTGCGCATGTACGCAACGCCGAAGAAGACCTCCATGATGAAGGGCTGCTTCTCAACGCCGGTGTAGAAACGGTTGTTGTCGAACGGGTCGCTGATGGCGTCTGACCCGCCCGGGAAGAACTGATTGCCTTGCACCGGCTGATTGGGAACAAGCGGATCATCGTCCGCGCGTACTGCGTTTCCGATCGACGGAATATTCTCGACGAACGGTACCGCCTCATCGCTTGCGCAATCGATGTTGGCGACGTAACTCGCGATCATCGACAGCGTGCGTTGGTAGTCCGCTTGACGCGTGCCGTAGATCGATTGGTACAGCGTGTTGCCGGTCGCAGGATCTTGGGTCAACTTCGTCAGCGATCGCTCGAGCAAGCGCGCAAGATCGCGGCGCCAGAAGTACGCCGAGAATTGGTCGCGCACCGGCGCTTGTCCATCGACCGCGCTCCAATTGGTGCGGCGAAGGTCGACCTTCAACTTCTGCCGCGCATACTCCGCGCGATTCGCTACATCAAACGCCCCAAACTGGGGATCTGCCGTATCGGTGATCGCCGCGACGCGCGGGTTCATGTAGTTGACCGCTTCGTCGTAGTACGGCGTTGGCCAGAGCCACGGCGGCGCCGTTTCGTTGCGCGCACCGTTGAAGAGCGTCAACTTGCGACGGTTGTCGACGAGGAGCTGGCGGGAGTTCAACTGATCGAGGTACTCACTCGACTCTTCGCGCATGGGCGACGCGCGCAAGAACTGGAAATTGTTCGCGTCGCCGCCTTGATAGATCGGGCTGTAAAGGCTGACCGCTTGCTCGAAGCGCGAGAGCGTGTTCGGCGAGTTGTTGCCGTGAATCGCGCGAAGTTCGAACTCGTCGGTCGTATCGAATGGCGTCAAACCGAAGAGCGGCGATTCGGGATCGAGTCCGCTGATCTTGAAGTAGGCGAGACGTTCGCGCGGGCTTTCGAAACTGCCGCGTGGTCGCGGGAACTGCGGGCTCGGCGTCACGGGATAGTTGGAGTCGGCAAGCGGATAGCCAGCGAGCGGTGAACCGCTGTCGGTGAAGCCGTTTGCGGTGCGCATACCGATGGCGTTGAGGAACGAGAGCGGTTGCACTCCGTAATCGCCAAAGCTCAAGCGGAAGTGATCAATCTGCGCGGGTGCGAACGTGAGGTCGTTGCGCCAGTAACTGGGCGCGGGCGACGGACCGTACAGCGTGTCGACGAGGACGTTTGGTCCTTGTGGGCGCGTATTGCGACGATTCAAAACACCATCGAAGAAACCAACGCCGGTCGCGCCTGGGCCCCCGATATTGGCGAGGTCAGCGACGCTCGAGACAAGCGCGAGATCCGAAGGCGTGGCGCCCGATGTGTTGTTGAAACTGAACTTCGTCGCGACGTTCGCGTTGAGCAGCGCACCATTGTCGACGACTGAGACACCGACGATCGTGCGGATACCGCGATCGACCGGCGTTGGCGCGAGGAACCAGAAACTGTCGGTGAAGCCGTCGCCGTCGGTATCGGTGAACGTACGCGAAACGATGTTGCGATCGGTTCCGGCTTTGAATTCGTCGGTTGGCTTGCCGAGTGTGCTCAGGTTGAGAAAGTTCGGAAGCGCGAGCGACGGATTGCGATAGACGTTTGGATAGTTCGTGAACCACTGATCGCGGCGAGCAATGAACTGCGCAGCGTTTGCGATCGGCGCTGGAATCACGCCGGGCAGCCATTGCTCGTATGGCATACCCACGGCGTAGGGCGCTGCACCGAGCTCGTTCATGTTGTCGATGACTGCCGTGTTTGGCCACACGCCATCGCGAATATTCGCGATGTCGGCAACCACGCGCCAACCGTTGTTTGCGCTCGGAAGCCACGACAAGTGCGACCAGTGCGAGAAGTCGAAGTAGTCCGGAACACCGTCGCCGGTTTGATCGACGCCAACGCGCTCAGGCTCGGTCGAACGCAACCAGCGCGAGTCGCCCATGCCCGGGTTGCCGTACGGATTCGAGTCGCCAATCGGAACGTTTGGCGCGAGCGTCAA
>JBEIJG010000298.1:0-4487 GCA_040380385.1 Phycisphaeraceae bacterium
CGGGCTACACCATCGGAGACATGAACCACGATGGCGTGATCGATGGCGCCGACCTCTCGATCATGCTGTCGAACTGGGGCCAGTCGCTCTGAGCGGTCGCGCTCCGTTTCTCGGCCTCGCACGCACGGAATACGCATCGCCGCCCGGGCCGGCCGCCCGAGGCGGCCGTGGCGTCTTTACATGTGCACGGCGCTTTGTGAGATCTGGCTGAACGGCGGGTTCTCAGCCGTTCGCGTCGAAGGAGCGTGCTCCGAACGCCGACGAAGAAGGTTGCCATGCGCGCCTTCACCGACATCATCGGACCTGGCCGAATCGCAGCCACGCTCGCCCTCGGGGCGGTTTCGACGGTCAGTGCCTCGGCGCTGGCTGAGCCTCCGCAGGCGGCGTCGCCGCAATCCGGAATCCCGCAATCTTCAGACTCGGCCAGCTTCTCCGCGGGCACCTCGCGCAAGGTCGACGTCGCCGAACTTCGCGATGCCGCGAACGCCGGCGACGCACAAGCGATGTTCATTCTCGGGAAGATGCACGCGCAGGGGCGAGTTGTTGCAGAGAATGACGCGGTCGCCGTCGATTGGTTCACCCGCGCAGCGGCAACCGGTCACGCGCAGGCGCTCACCGCGCTCGGTGCCCACCACGCGAATGGCGAAGGCATCACTTCCGACGACGCGAAGGCGATGGACTGCTACCGCCGCGCGGCCGAGGCTGGCGACGCGCACGCGATGACGTTGCTCGGCGCTCGATACGCACAGGGCGCGGGCGTTTCGAAGGATTTGCGAGAATCGTTCCGCTGGTATCTGCGCGCGGCCGAAGCTAGCAACACGCGTGCGATGCACCTCGTCGCAAACGCATACCTCGAAGGTGGGCGTGGTGTTGGGCGCGACGACGCCCGTGCTGCCGCATGGCAGCGGCGCGCCGCAGAAGCGGGCAACGCACAGGCGATGGCTGCGCTCGGCACGATGTACGCAAAGGGCCGCGCGGTCGGACGCAACGAACGCGAGGCGTTCACGTGGTTTGAGCGCGGCGCCAACGCAGGTGACGCAACGGCGATGGCAAACCTCGGTGTCGCCTACTTCGACGGCATCGGCTGTGAAGCGAATGAAACGGAAGGCGTGCGTTGGCTTCGTGCGGCCGCTGAGTGTGGCGATGCGCGCGCGATGGTCGCGCTTGGGGACTACTTCGCCGGTCGCGGCGGAGCTGAACCTGATCATGGCACAGCGCTTGGTTGGTACGTGCGCGCTGCGACGCTTGGTCATGCGGGTGCGCTAACGAGCCTTGGCGTCCATCACGCAGAAGGTCGCGGTACCGCGCAAGACGCGGAGGAAGCCGTGCGGATTTTCCAGATTGCGGCGGATGCGGGTGTACCCGAAGCGATGCTCAATCTTGCGGGGCTCTACCGCGAAGGTCGCGGCGTCGAGAAGGACACGACGGAAGCGGCGTACTGGGCGTTGAACGGCGCGTCGATCGCACCGAATGACATTCGCAAGGGTGCGAAGGCGTTCGCCCGCGATCTCGTGAAAGCGCTGCCGACTGCAGAGCGACGCGACGTCGAAGAACGCCATGCGCGCTGGCGCGAGCGGGAAGTTCCAAAGCTTCGCGAGAAGATGGAGAGTTCTCCGCGTGCCCTCGCGCAGGAAATCGCCCGCGCCTACACCGCTGGCCCGATGCACGCGACCGCGCGCGACGAGTGAATTGCGAACGTACTGTCGCGCCGCCGAAGTATGCTGCGGGCATGACCTTCGCCTCCAATGATTCGACCTTCGATCGTGCTCGCGCGGCGTGCTGTTTCGTCGCGCTCTCGTCGACCGTACTTCTCGCGACGTCGCCCGCATTTGCGTTGCCACAAGCAGAAAGCGCGGAACTTGCCGCGGCGCTCGCGCCGACCGTTCTCACGGTCGATGCGCCCATCGATGCGGTCACGCTCTACTCCGATGCGGCACAAGTCACGCGGCGCATCGAACTCCCTGCGGGCGTTGGCACGTTCGAACTGCGCGTCAGCGGTATGCCGAGCATTCTCGAGGAGTACATGTCTGCACGCGTCGAAGGCGCACGACTCCTCGACGTCCGCTACGAATCGGTGGTCACGGCGGTCGATGCCTCGACCAATCCAGAATTGCGCGAAACACTCGCGCAACTCGAAGGAGCGCGGCGGACGAGCGAACTGGTCGCGCTTCGTTTGGCAAAGTTGAACGACCAGAATGTGCTGTTGAATTCGATCGCGCAGAAGACCGCAACCGAAAGTGCGCGTGAGTTTGGCTCGAAGTCGCTCGATCCCGAGGCGCTTGCGAAGCAGGTTGCGTTCCTTGATGAAGCGCGTGAGAAACTCATCGGGGAGAGCATGCGCCTCAACCAAGAAGCACGAGAAAACAAGGCACAATTGGCGGCGCTCGAAGCGCGGGCGAAGTCGATTGGCGGTCGCTCGCGCACCGAACACACGGCGGTCGTCACCATCGGAAAGAGCGCGGCCGGCGCGGGCGTCGCGTGGCTTTCCTATCGCGTGACCGATGCGAGCTGGACGCCCGTCTACACCGTGCGCGCGACCGATGTCGGCGATGACGCGGCCGACGCGCTTTCCATCGAGTTCGACGCGCGCGTCACGCAAGTGACGGGCGAGGATTGGAAGAACGTCACGCTCACGCTCTCGACTGCCGAGCCGTCGAGCCTGCCGTATCCACCGATGGTTCCGACGAAGGCGTTCGAGATCGTGCCGCCGCGTGATCTCACGCGGGATGCGAAGGACGCGGCCGGGATGGATCGCGACGGCGCAATTGCCAATCGCGCCGACCCGCGATCGACTGGTGAACCTGCAGCAGGAAAGCCCGGCATGCCTGGCCGGCCCGGCGGTGGCGGCGGCGGGTTTGGGGGCGGGGGTTCTGGAGGCGGGGGTTCTGGAGGCTTGACCGGCGGCATCATCGGCGACCCTGGTGAGGATCCAAATCGCCTTGGCGTCGAACTCGACGCGGCGTACGAAGAGAGCGAGGAATCGGGCAGCGCCTTCGCGACGTACGTCGTCCAGCGTCGCGTGACGATCCCGAGCGATCAATCGCGCGAGACGACGCAGCGCGTTGCCGCGTTCACACTCAAGCCCGAGTTCTCGTACATCGCACGGCCCGTCGTGACGCCGCTTGTCTATCTGAAAGGAAAGGCGCGCAACGATTCCGGCTTCCGCATCCTTGCGGGCGAGGCGCGGCTTTTCGTCGGCGACGATTCGGTGGGAGCAGCGGAGATCCCAGCAATTCCAGAAGGTGCCGAGGCTACGTTCTGGTTCGGCGCCGATGCGCGCGTCACTGCGCGGCGAACGCTCGTTTCTGAGGAGACAAAGGACGACGGACTGTTCACGAAGTCGGACGTGACGACGTGGCGATGGCGCGTCGATCTCTCGTCGAGCCTCGCGCACGCGACATCCATCGTCGTCGAGGATTTCATTCCCGTGTCGCGCAGCGAGCCGTTGAAGTTTGAACTGCGCGATCTGTCGTCGCCGCTCTCGACCGACGCCGACTACCTCAAGTACGACCGCCCCGAGGGAGTCCTTCGATGGACGGTGGCGCTCTCGGGTCGCGCAGCCGATGGAAAGCCGGGCGCCGCAACACTCTCGTGGACCGTGCGCCGCGTGGTGCCGAAGGGGGCAGAGATTCGCGAAGTCGATCCCTTCCTCCCGTGATGGCTTGCGAAAGGGCGCCTTTCCCGATTCAGTTGTTTTTCCGGCCACACCTCAAACCCCCGCGAAACCCGCGGGGGTTTTTGGTTGAATGCGGACCATGAGCCTTACCCGACGCCAGTTCGTCTTTACCACGCTTGCCACGCCCGTCGCTGCCGGACTCGCGCAGCAGATCGCCTCAGCGACTGCGCCCGCGTTCCTCACACGGGGCCTCAACCAGAACTCGAAGCTGCGCCTTCTGAAAGTCGGTTGCGGCGGTATGGGACAGAGCGACCTGAGTGAATTGGTCGGCCACAAGATGATCGAGGTGGTTGGCCTCTGCGACGTCGATCAGCGCCAACTTGATGGTTGGACGATGGACTCGAAGAACGACAAGGGCGAAGTCCGCAAGGCGCGCTTGCCCGGCGTTGCGACCTTCCGCGATTGGCGCGAGGCGTACGCCAAGCTCGATAAGGGCTTTGACGCGATGTGCTGCTCGACCGCCGACCACATGCACGCGCCGATTTCGATGGCCGCGATGAACATGGGGAAGCACGTCTACTGCCAGAAGCCGCTCGCCCGCGGCGCGTGGGAGAACCGCGCCCTCGCCGAGGCGGCCGCGCGCATGCCGAACGTTGTCACGCAGATGGGCACGCAACGCATCGCGACCAAGTTCCGCCAGTACGGCGGCATGCTGCTCCGGCAGGGCGTGATCGGCCCGGTGAAGGAGGTCTACGCGTGGACCAATCGTCCGGCCGGTTGGTGGCCGCAGGGCAATCCGCGCCCCGAAGGCACCGACCCGATTCCAGAGTGGCTCTCGTGGGATCTCTTCCTCGGCACATCGGCCGATCGA
>JBEIJG010000299.1:0-4485 GCA_040380385.1 Phycisphaeraceae bacterium
CGACGCTCGACGACCGCGCCGTGGAAGAGCGTCTCTTCCGCCGTTTCGACGGCGCGCGATTCGGCGTTCCAGCCGGCGACGGAGCGCGTTGTGAAGGCATCGGGCAGCGCATCCTCGACGAGCGCGCGCGGCAAAGGGTGCGCGACGGGAATCGACACAAGTCGGTCGTGGTCGGGGCCAGACTCACGGACCTCGAGCGCAATCAGAAAACCCGCGTCGTGCACAAGAGATTCTTTCGCGAGTTCCACACGACGTCGACCGGCGAGCGCGCAGTGGGAGCGCGAAGTTTCGAGTTTGAACGCGATGCGATCGGGGAACCCTGCGATGAGCGCGCGATCGACTGCGTCATTCGTTGCGTTGTGCTCGATGCGCGAAGGAAAGCGCTCGAGACTGCGCGTGAGTTGTTCGACAACAAGGACCGCCTCGCGACACGCCAAACGATCTGCGGCTGCGTGAAACTCGCGGCGTTGCGCGCGCGCGAGGAGCTTCTCGCGTGCGAGTGCGTCGCTGCGCGGATCGCCCTCATCAAGGAGATCGAGCAACGCATTCGCGGGAACACTTTCGGCTGGATCGCGGTCAGAAAGGGCAGCAGCAATCCGAGCGACTCGCTCGGCGCAACCGAGTCGCGCCGCTTCAACAAGTGCGCGCGCCAACCGTGGATGCGCTGGAATTCGCGCCATCGCAGCGCCTTCGTCGGTGAGTCGCGTGTCGTGGGACGGCGCATCAGCTCGGATCGCGCCGAGCGCGACAAGCGTGCGCCGCGCTTCATCGATGCGTGTTGCGTCAGGAGCGTCGAGCCACGGAAACCGCGCGAAATCACGCACACCAAGTGAAAGTGTCTCGAGCATCGCACTCGCGAGGTCGATGCGTGCGACTTCTGCCACCGTGTGCGCTTCGCGTCGCTCATGTTCAGCAAGCGACCACAGTCGTTTCGCGCGCCCTGGCGCCGTACGACCCGCGCGGCCTGCGCGCTGTTCAGCGCTCGCCTTCGACACGGGTTCGACACGCAAGGTGTCCATGCCGCGAAGAGGGTCGTAGCGATGGATGCGTGCAAGCCCAGCATCAATCACCGTACGAACGCCAGGAATCGTGAGGCTCGTCTCCGCGACATTTGTGGCGACGATGACGCGCCGTCGTCGCAGTGGATCGACCGCCGCAACCGCGCGATCTTGTTCATCGGGCGTGAGTGAACCGTGCAGCGGAAGCACTTCAACATCCACTCCCGCGCGCGACGCGGCAGTGCGTGCACGTTCACATGTCTTCATGATTTCGTAGGCACCTGGCATGAAGATGAGCACGTGGCCGGGATCATCGGATTGGCCGCGCGCGTATGCATCAAGGATGGCGCCGAGCGCGTTTGCCGCGAGATCCCACGGTGTTTCACGCGAGGGTTTCGCGAGGTACTCAATCTCCACAGGAAACGAACGACCTTCCGCGACCACCGTTTCACAGCCGAGAAAGCTTTCGAGCCGCTGTGCTTCAAGCGTGGCGCTTGTCACAATCATGCGCAGATCCGCGCGGCGCGACTCCTGTGCGAGCTTCACAAGTCCAAGCGCAACATCGACGGCAACCGAGCGCTCGTGAAACTCGTCAAGAATGACCGCGCCAACTTTCGTGAGCGCAGGATCACGCTGCATTTGCCGCACAAAGAGGCCGTCAGTCACAAACCGAATGCGCGTTGCTGCTCCGACACGACGATCGTGGCGCGTCTCGTATCCAACGATGTCGCCGAGTTCGCTGTTGAGTTCTAGAGCGACGCGCGCGGCGAGTGTGCGCGCAGCGAGTCGTCGCGGTTCGAGTACGACGATGTCGCCGCGCACCGACTCGTGATCGAGCAAAAACTTCGGCAATTGCGTTGATTTTCCCGAGCCTGTCGCAGCAACGACGACGAGGCGATTCGCCGCGTGCATTGCATCACGCACGCGTTCACGTACGCGCTGTATTGGCAATTCTTCAGGAGTTGGCGGCCGCAAGGATGTCGCCATCAGATCGCGCTCTCATGCCACGACTCGCCGCCGCCGCGTCGACGGTGGCGCGGACCGCCGCGGGTGCCGTCGCCGGAGACGCGCTCTTCGGCGTCGGTTTCGAAGCGTGGCAGCGTTGGGGCAACGACGCGCTTACCGGTGTGTGCCTCCCACACGATTTGCACCGCTTCATCCACGCTGTCGGTGACACTAAAAATCTCGAAATCGCCGGGGCTCACGGTTTCATACTGCTCAAGCAGCGTGGTCTTCATCCATGCAACGAGCGGATTCCAGAAATCTTTACCCACGAGAACCACGGGAAACGGCACGATTTTCAGCGTTTGAATGAGTGTGAGCGCTTCGAAGAGTTCATCCATCGTTCCAAAACCGCCTGGAAAGATGATGAAGCCACGCGCGTACTTCACGAACATCACCTTGCGCACGAAGAAGTAGCGAAACTCGATATCGACGGTTTGAAAAGGATTCGGGCGCTGCTCCATGGGCAGCACGATGTTGAGGCCGACGCTTGTTCCGCCTGCTTCTTTGGCGCCTTTGTTCGCGGCTTCCATGATGCCGGGCCCGCCGCCAGTGATGACGGTGAAACCCTTCTCAACCAACATGCGTCCGCACTTCTCCGCTTGTTGATACGCAGGATGCGCTGATTTGAGTCGCGCCGAGCCGAACACGGCAACGCCGGGCGGATACTTCGACATTGTTTCCACGCCGTCGACGAACTCACTCAAGATGCGGAGCGCGCGCCAGCTTTCGAGCGCGAGGGACTGCTTGCGTTCCATGGGATCCATGGCGGAAAGAGTACGGGAGGCAGGGGGCATGCGCCCGCCCGCTTGGCTGGCGTATAAGTCTCTTCTGCAAAGGTATTTAAGTACAGAAATTTGAATCGCCGCGGCGTTTTCGCTATCCTTCGCTTCCTATGGCCAAAGACAACTCCGCGCGCGGTTCTTCGCGCAGCGTTCACGGTGCGAAAGTCGGCAATCCAAGCATTTCCAAGGGAAATCCCGCAGTAAAGAAGGCGCCAGCGAAGAAGTCGGAAGGTGCGGCAAGCAACTCCATAGGTAGTTCCATGGTTCATTCCATGGGCAACTCGACGAGCCGCGACGTCGTGCGCGAAATCAGCGCTGGCACGTCGTCGCGATTGCCGAAGGTGCCAATGCGCGCCGATCTCGCGGCGAAGCCGGCCGCCACTCCAACCACGAAGAGCGGAGCCAAGCCGGATTCCAAGCCGGATTCCAAGCCGGATTCCAAGCCTCAAGCCAAGATCGAAACCACCGCGGAAGCGAAGCGCGCGGTCGCGAGCAAGGCTCCTGCCAAGACCGCCTCTCCCGCGCCCGCGAAGGCGACGAGCAAGTCGAGCGCGAAAGCCGAAGCACAAGTCGATCTGAAGGCAGAGGCGAGCATCGAGTCGAAGCCCGCGACCGATGGTCGCACGATCTCTGAATCGACCCGTCGCGCCATCGCCGCTGCGACGCCGCGCCACTACGTCGATCAGCCGCCAGCGCGTCAACTCGGTTTGCGCGCGACGCGACCGGAAGAGACCGCAAGTGTTCGTCCACTTGAGATGAAGTCGTCGCGCCCGAGCGAAGGACGGACGCCCAAGGGTTCCGCGGATATCAACGGATATTCCGCTGCAGTGCGATACCTCCTCGAGCGCACGGATTTCGAGCGCATGCGCGCCGTCAAGTACAACGAGACGACATTTAAGCTCGATCGGATGCAGCAATTGCTGTCGAAGCTTGGCAATCCGCATCAGCAGATCCGCACGGTGCATGTTGCAGGTACGAACGGGAAGGGCTCGACCGTCGCGATGATTGCATCGATGTTGCAAGCATGCGGCTATGCAGTTGGTGTGTACACCAGCCCGCACCTTGTTGATCTTCGCGAGCGCATTCAGATCAACGGCCAGATGATCGAGAAGTCCGTGTTCACCGAGATCATGAAGCAAGTGGCGAAGGCCGCGGAAAAGGCCGCGATTGAGCCGACTTTCTTCGAGGCGGTGACTGCTGCGTGCTTCAAGCATTTCGCAGAACAAGCGGTGGATATTGCCGTTGTGGAGGTTGGCCTTGGCGGTCGCCTCGATTCGACGAACGTGATTCGCCCTGAGGCGTGCGTTGTGACGTCGATCGACTTCGATCACACGAAGCTCCTCGGGAATACGCTCGAAGAAATTGCGCGTGAGAAGGCGGGGATCTTCAAGAAGGATGTACCTGCGTTCATCTTCGAGAGCGATCCTGCTGTCGAGAAGGCGATGATTGAAGTCGCGGAGAAGGCTGGCGCGCCACTCAAGATCGTCAACAAGGACATCGATTATTCCGCGCGTTTCTGCGTGACGGAAGATCTTGGGCCACACACCCGTGTCTGCCTTTACACGAAGAATTCTCGTCTTGAGCACTTGCCTGTGCCGCTCCAGGGCGAACACCAAGCGGCCAACTGCGGGCTTGCGCTTGCGGTGGTCGATCACCTCAAGACGGTTGGTTTCGACTGCCCGGAGGACAAGATCACCACG
>JBEIJG010000300.1:0-4452 GCA_040380385.1 Phycisphaeraceae bacterium
CCGACGGGCTTCTCGCAGCCGGATGGATCGAGCCTGCGCCCTACGCAACAGAAGTTCCGTCGCGTCGAAGCGGCGTCGTGTCGACGGTGCACGTCCTTGAAGGGGAAGCTGTGCGCGCAGGTGATCTCCTTGTTTCACTCGCGAGTGAAGATGAACGACTTGCGCTCCGCGATCGCGAAGCCGCTCTCCGCGCCGCGGACGCAGAGGTGCACGTTGCAACGCTGCAGCGCGATCGCGCAAAGTTGGACCTTGAGCGCGGCATCGAGTCTCGGAAGGCGCGTGCGGAATCCGAGGCTCAACTGGCACTCGCAGAGAGCGATGCTCGTGCGTTGACCGAAGAAATCACGGAAGCAACGGCACTGCGAGATGAGGCCG
This sequence comes from Phycisphaeraceae bacterium, assembly GCA_040380385.1. Classification (GTDB taxonomy): domain Bacteria; phylum Planctomycetota; class Phycisphaerae; order Phycisphaerales; family SM1A02; genus QWPT01. Next base: position 376 of record JBEIJG010000300.1, read on the forward strand.
AAGACGAGCGTGCACGAAAGGAGAAACTCATCTCCACGGGCGGCGCATCGGTCGGCGAAGTCGCGAGGCTCGCACAACGGGTTGCTGCGCTTGATGCGAAGCGCCGCGCGCTCGAAGCTTCAATCGTGGCGCGTCATGCAGCCGTGCGCGTGGCGCAAGAACTTCTTGCCATCGCTGTCGAAGAAGATACGCAACGCCCTCTCGCGCGACTCGCGCTTGCGGAACGTGAAGCACAAGTACTCGCGCGTTTGGAAGCGCGAACCGCTGCGGAATTGGCACGGGATGCCGCAGCACTCGCCGTTGAACGGAGCGAAATCCGCGCACCAACTGCCGGCACCGTCCTCGCGCGACGCGTCGCACCAGGCGCACACGTTGGTCCCGAGGCTGAAGCTCCCATCGCTCTCTACGATCCGATGCGCCTGCAACTTCGCTGCGATGTGCCTCTCAAGGATGCTGGCCGTCTCGCCGTTGGAAGCGCTGCAGAAATCCGAGTCGACGTTGCGCCGGATGCCGTATTTCTCGGCAAAATCGCACGTATCGATCCGATCGCGGACATCCAGAAAAACACTGTGCGTTGCCGAATCGAAATCCGAACTTCGGAAGTGGATCCGCGCGAACTCCAACTGCTGCGGCCCGAAATGCTCGCGCGCGCAAGAATTTTCTCCGACGCGTCTTCTCGTTCGAGTGCACAGGCGGAGGGCGTCGCCGTTCCGATTTCCACACTTGCTTCTCGCGAGGGTTCACGTGCGACAGTTTGGGTCACGCGCCCCGATGGGTCGACGTCGAGACTCGAGCGTCGTGAGATTGAACTCGGAATCGAACGCGCAAATGGTTGGATCGAAGTGCCCGTCGGACTCGCTCCCGGCGATCGCATTGTTCTCGATGCGCAAGAATCCGCGCGCCTGACTGTCGGTGCGCGTGTTCGCGTCGAAGAAGTCATGGAAGCAGCCTCAGCCGCTCCTTCGCTCTCGAAGGAGTCGGACGCATGATCCACGACCATACAAAGTCCACATCCGCCGCCAATCATGCGTGGATTCGGGCGCGAAAGCTCCGCAAGGTGTATCGCAAGACACTCCGTGATGGCATACAAGAAATCGTGCCGCTCGCCGCACTTGATCTTGAGATCGCGCGAGGCGATTTTGTGTCCCTCATGGGCCCGTCCGGATCGGGAAAGACCACGCTGCTGAATCTTCTCGCGGGAATCGACGCTGCAACCTCAGGTGAACTGTGGATTGGCGATCACAACTTGGTGCACATGCGGCGCGATGCGCTTGCTGCGTGGCGTGCGAAGGAAGTCGGCATCATCTTCCAGTCGTACAACCTGGTTCCAGTGCTGACCGCGTTTGAGAATGTGGAACTTCCCCTGCTGCTCTCGCCACTCGGTCGTCGAGAACGCACAGAGCGTGCCATGGAGGCGCTCACCACCGTTGGACTCGCGGATCGCGCGGGGCATTTCCCATCGCAACTTTCGGGCGGGCAAGAGCAACGCGTTGCGATTGCTCGCGCGATTGTCGCGCGTCCGCCGCTCCTTCTCGCAGACGAACCGACCGGAGACCTTGATCGCGAGAGCGCCGAACTCGTGCTTCAACTCCTCGATCAACTGAATGAGCGCGAGAAAATGACCATCGTGATGGTGACGCATGATCCGCGGGCAGCCGCACGTGCGCGCACAAGGCTCTTTCTTGAGAAGGGCGAACTCGCGCGGCGAGAGGAGGCCGTTTCATGATCGATCTCAACGTCCTCGTTCGATCTGGCGCGCTTGCCCTGCGCATACTCATGCGGAGTCGAGTTCGCCTCGTGCTCACTGTGCTCGGTATCGCAACAGCGAGTTTCCTCTTCACAGCGGAACGCTCCGTGCGCGACGGCGTTCGTGAAGCAACGCAAGCAAGCGCGCAAGAAACTCGCCTGATCGTCTATCGCGCGAATCGGTTTTGCCCGTTTACGAGCCGTGTGCCCGAGGCGTATGTCGATGAAATCGCACGGATCGACGGCGTTGCGAGTGTGGCGCCCATGCAAATCGCGGTGTCGAACTGTCGCGCGAGTCTCGATGTCATCGTGTTTCGCGGCGTACGCGCGATCGACGCCGAACGCATCCTCGCGAAGCGGCTCCGCATCAAACAAGGCTCGCTCGCCGACTTTCTCGCACGCGGCGATGGCGCACTTGTCGGAAGCGCTCTTGCAGAGCGGCGCAATCTCCGCGTCGGCGATCGATTCAATTCTGCTGGAGTGACCGTCACCGTTGCGGGAATTGCCGATGCAGATGGTCCGCAAGATCGCAACGCGTGCTACGTCCAACTTCCGTTTCTACAGTCGGCACTCGGCGGCATGATTGGAGGCGAAGTCACGCAGTTTGAAGTCGAAGTGTCAGATCCGAGCCAACTCCAAGCCGTTGCTGCCGCGATTGATCGTCGATTTGCAAACGATCGGGCACCAACCTCGACGCGCAGCGAACGCGCATTCGCCGCTCGCGCTGCTGAAGACATCGTGACCATCTCGCGATTTGCTGGGCTTCTGGCGTACGGCGCACTTGCAGCCATTTTCGCGCTTGTCGCCAACGCCATCATTCTTTCGCTGGAAGGACGCGCGCGTGAGTTCGCGATTCTCCAGTCGATCGGCTTTCGTGCCCCATCCATCGCATGGATGATCTTGGTTGAAGCTGCAGGATTGTCGCTCTGCGGCGCGCTCATTGGCGCGGGAACCGCACAACTTGTGCTGACGTTCGGCCACTTCGGAATTGGTGCCGAGGGCGTGCTCGTGGAATTCCGACCGTCGCTCGCTGGCCTCACGACGAGCATGCTTGCTTCACTCTTGGTGGGCGTTGCGGCCGGTTTCGTGCCTGCAATTCTCGCGTCGCGTCGTGGCATCGCAGAAGGAACGAGGCTCGCATGAAGCTCCTTCCATTCGATCACGCCATTCGGAATCTCGCACGCTCACCGCGACGACTCTGCCTCGTAGTCGGCGGAAGTACGCTTGTCTCGCTCCTCGTGCTTGGGGCGGTCGCGTTTTCACGCGGGCTTGAAGCTTCACTTGGTGCAAGCGGACTCGCGACCAATGCCCTGCTTCTTGGAACAGGAAGTGAAGAGAGTGTCGAGCGCAGCGAAATTTCACCGACAACCGCTGAAGCATTGCATGCGAGTGTTGATGGAATCGCAGTGCACGCGGGTCGCCCCGCGATTGCGAGTGAGATCCACGTCGCGCTCCCTGCTTCTCTCGCGAGTCCCGAACAGGTAACGGCGGATGCCGCGAGCGTTGCTCGCACCACCGAAGAGTCTCCCATCATGGTGCGGGGGTACGAGACGGCGTCGTTCCTCGTGCACCCTCAAGTACGACTCAAAGAAGGACGCTGGCCAAGCGGAGGCGCATCGGAGGTTGCCGCAGGCCCCGAAGCGTTGGCGCGCATCGACGGCGCGAAACTCGGTTCGACGATTCTCCTCGCAGGCGAGCCCTGCGTTGTTGTGGGCATCTTTGAAGCACCAGGAACGACCATGCACGGCGAGTTCTGGATGCCCGTCGAACTTCTTGCGATCATCACGCAACGCTCCACCCGCTCATGCGTCATTGCAGCGCTCGGTGGAGTGGACGAAGCGGGCGAACGAATCGATCCTCAGGTTGCGTTCGATGATGTCGAAGCTTTCACCGCAATGCGTCTCGATCTCGAAACAACTGCCGTGCGTGAAAGCGAGTACTACGCGCAACTCGCAGCGTTTCTCGCTCCGATTCGCATGCTCGTTTTGATCACCGCGCTTTTGGTTGCATTCGGCGGCGCACTTGGCGGAATCAACGCGATGTATGCGGCTTTTGCTTCACGCGTCCGCGAAGCCGGCACCTTGCAAGCGATTGGTTTTTCGCGCGGCGCCATCGCCATTTCACTGCTGATCGAATCGCTCGTCGCCTGCGCAACCGGCGCGCTGGTGGCGTGTTTGCTCGGGCGCCTCTTGCTCGACGGAATCGCCGTTCGATTCTCGATGGGTACATTCACACTTGCTGTCGACTCCGCCGCAATCGCCGCCGGACTTCTCGCTGGACTCTTGCTTGGCGTCGTCGGCGGTATCGCGCCGATCGCACGATGCTTGTCAC
>JBEIJG010000301.1:0-4440 GCA_040380385.1 Phycisphaeraceae bacterium
CGACTCGAAGATCTCGCGATCTTCGTCATCACGATTCCGCTGATGATCGGCCTGACGCTCTTCGTGAACCGCACGCGACTCGGCCGCGGCATGCGCGCGACGGCGCAGAATCCGGTTGCCGCGCGTTTGATGGGTATCAACACCGATCGCGTCATCGCGGCGACCTTCCTCATCGGCGGGTTCCTTGGCGGCGCCGCGAGTGTGATGTGGGCGATCTACAACAACACGATCTCGTTCCAGATGGGTTTCCGCGCGGGTATGGATGCGTTTACCGCGGCCGTGCTCGGTGGAATCGGCAGTCTTCCCGGTGCGATGATCGGTGGCGTTCTGATCGGCTTGATTCGCGCGATGAGCGACCAGTACATCGAAACGCGTTGGACGAACGTCGTCGTCTTCGGCGTCTTGATTCTCATCCTCGTCTTCCGTCCAAGTGGGCTCCTCGGACTCAAGCAACGGGAGAAGGTCTGATGGCCGAGCGCCGATTCAGTTTCTTCACCCGCGGGCAGTGCATCGTGCTGGCATTGCTCGCTGCGACGCCGTTGATCGACCTCGCGTTCCCCTCGATCCAACTCAGTGGTCCGATGCGTACGGTCGTCGTCTACGCGATCCTCGCACTCGGGCTCAACGTCGTGGTCGGTTGGACGGGGCTGTTGAACCTCGGCATCGCGGCGTTCATGGCGATTGGCGCGTACGCGTTCGGCATCCTGACCGCAGAGGTCTATCCCTTCCAAGTTGGTTTCTGGTGGGCGCTGTTGCTCTCCGGCGCGATCGGCGCGTTCGCCGGTTGGCTGCTCGGCGCACCGACGCTTCGTCTGCGCGGCGACTATCTCGCGATTGTCACGCTCGGCTTCGGCGAGATCGTGCAGGATGGTCTGAAGAACCTGCAGGCGATTACGAAGGGAACGGAAGGCATCAATCCGCTTCCGAAGCCGACGGTGCCCTTCGGCGCAGCGATTCAAAGCGGGCTTGAGAGCGTCGGTCTCGTTTCCGCACCAACCGCAGTCGGGGCAGCCGCAACTTCCGCAGCCGCAACTTCCGCAGCCGCAACTTCCGCAGCCGCAACTTCCGCAGCAGAGGGTGTTGTCGCAGCTTCATCGAACTGGTTCGAGATCTCGAGCGCAACGCCGGCGCGTTGGTTCTACCTCTATCTCATCTTGCTCGCGGTGGTGATTTTCTTCTGCCGCAACCTCGAGTTCAGCCGCCTCGGTCGACAGTGGTTCGCCGTGCGTGAAGATGAACTCGCCGCGCGTTGTATGGCGATCGAACCGGATAAAGCGAAGTTGAAGGCGTTCGCCGCGGGCGCCGCGCTCGCCGCGATCGCGGGCGCGCTGTTTGCAAGCCACCTCGCTTCGACCGGCGAACCCGCGAACTACGACTTCCAAGTGTCGATCTTGGCGTTGTGCATCGTGATCGTCGGTGGTATCGGCTCCATCACGGGCGTGGTGCTCGGCGCGATCGTGATGGTCGGCCTGAGCAACGTGGTGCTCCCTGCGCTCACCCAAGCGATGCAGCGCGCCGGAATCGGTTCGACGGAGAACGTGCTCTCGTCGCCCGACAACTACAAGTACCTCATCTTCGGCCTCGCGCTCGTGTTGATGATGCGCTTCCGACCAGACGGCATCGTGCACACCCGAAAGGCGGTGAAGAAGTGAGCGCCGCTTCGGCTTCCGCCAACGCGACATCATCTGCCGCGTCGTCGTTGATTTCGGTCGAGAGCGTCACCATGCGCTTCGGCGGGCTGACGGCCGTCAAGGACGTCTCTGTCGAAGTGAAGAGCGGGTCGATCACCGCGGTCATCGGGCCGAATGGTGCAGGAAAGACGACGCTCTTCAACGCGATCACGGGTGTCTATGAACCAACGGAAGGGCGCGTGCTTGTGGCGGGGCGCGATCCGCAGCGCGCGTGGACACCGCGCGTCATGTTCGGCGTTGGCGCGACGGCGCTGTCGACCGCGATTTTCCTCGCGGTCCTCGTGCGCGTCGAAACACTTTGGCAGAGCGCGATCATCGACAACTACGTCTTTCAGCAGCCATTCCCATGGATGAAGGCGATCGCTGACTTCTTCAGCGAGTTCTTTGGCGGCGGCTTCTTCGGGACGTGGCTGCCGCTTCTTGTCGGCGCCTTGGTCGGCGGTGCAGGGCGCTTTGTCATTTGGTCGCGCACGCGTCGCACGCCGGACGTCATCGCCAGCGCGGGCGTTGCGCGAACGTTCCAAAACATCCGTCTCTTCCCCGAGCTCTCGCTTGTTGAAAATGTGGTCGTCGGCATGGATCGCCGTCTCTCGACGGGATTCCTCGGTGCGCTCTTCGCGCTGCCTTCGGCTCTGCGCGAGCGAGGCAAAGCTCGCCAAGATGCGCTTGGTTTGCTGACGTTCGTCGGCCTCGCCGATCGCGCCGAGACGGCAGCCGCGAACTTGCCTTATGGACATCAGCGTCGACTTGAGATCGCGCGTGCGCTCGCTTCGAAGCCAGCGGTCATTCTGCTCGATGAGCCCGCCGCGGGCATGAACCCAACGGAGACCGTCGATCTCATGCGCCTGATTCGCGCGATCCGCGAAGCGGGCACCACGGTGGTGCTCATCGAACACCACATGCGCGTCGTGATGGGGATCTCTGACCGCATTCACGTGCTGCAGTACGGCGAGAAGATCGCAGAAGGCACACCCGAGGAAATCCGCAACGATCCGCGCTGTATCGAGGCGTATCTCGGCAAGGAGGAACTCGGATGAGTTCGGGTGCGCCGCTCTTAGAAATCAAAGGAATCGTCGCGGGCTACGGCTCTGTCGAAGTGTTGCACGAAGTTTCGCTCGAAGTCCGTGAAGGCGAAATCGTCACGCTCATCGGCGGCAACGGCGCGGGCAAATCGACAACCTTGATGTGCGCATCCGGCGTGGTGCCGCTGCGTGCAGGTGAGATTTCGTTCGCGGGCGAGCGGATCGCGCAGGTGGGCGGGGGTGTTCGTGCGGACTTGCTCGTGCCACGCGGCCTCGTCCAAGTTCCCGAAGGACGCCGCATCTTCCCGCGCATGACCGTGCTCGAGAACCTCATGATGGGCGCGTACACCCGCAACGACCCAGCGGGTGTTCAAAAGGATCTCGCGCACGTCTACGAACTTTTCGACATCCTCAAGAAGCGCTCGTCGCAACTCGGCGGCACGCTCTCGGGCGGTGAACAGCAGATGCTCGCGATCGGTCGCGCGATTCTTTCAAAGCCGCGACTCTTGATGATGGACGAGCCGTCGATGGGTATTGCGCCGCTGCTCGTCGCGCGCATCTTCGAGGCGGTGAAAGAACTCAATCAGAGCGGCTTGACGATCTTGCTCGTCGAACAGAATGCGCGCGCTGCGTTGCGTTTGGCGCACCGCGGCTACGTCCTTGAGACGGGGCGCATCACGCTCTCGGACGATGCGCAGAAACTCCTTGTCGATCCGCGCGTGCTCGCGTCGTATCTTGGCGAATGATTGTGCTCGAATGCGCTCGAATGCGAACGAACCTGCAGATTGCAGCTGTTCGCGTTCGTCCCGCGAGGGCGATCCGCTAGGATGGCCCCATGCGTGATTTCCGCCTCTCTGGAACGCTTGAGCGACGTGCGCTCGGCTCGTATCAACTCCCACTTGGGGTTGCGGAGACGAGCCTGAAGGAGCCCGTCCAGGGCTACACCACGCGTTTTCAGGAAGGCACTGAAGAAGACCCGGACACCTACGTCTTTCACGCGGTCGTGAGCCACGAACGCCTTCGTCCGCTCGTAGACGCCGCGTTCAACCTCTTGCCGAAAGAAGTGACGCCAGTCGTCGAGATCGGTTCGCGCGATGCCTACCGCACGATCGACACGTATCTTGGCGAAGAGCCCATGCCGCTCGTTGAGTTTCTCCGCACGTGGTACGAGTACGAAGAGGTTTTGCTCGAGGACGTAAGCATCGGTGTGGGGGCGAACGCGGAAGACCCTTGGGTCGACATTTTCGTCGACAGTTGGAAGGGGCTGCTCATCTCGGTACCGGTCGAAATGCGCGAAACCGTCGAGAGCATGCTCGCCGAGCATGGATTACAGGAGGTTTTGGCAACGTGGGATGAAGAGATGCCCGACACGCACGGCGACGAAGGCCTCGTGACGCGCGATGTCCTTGAGATGGTTGACGATCACTCGCCCGACATGGACGAGTTGCTGCTTGTGATGCGCGAGAAGTGGCTGCTTGAGCTCAACGTCGATCGTGAAACGAACGTTGATGAAGCGGGGCGTCACTTGGGCATGACGCTTTGGCATGCGATCGTGCTCGCGCAGAGTGCCGAGGGCGAACCTGATCGCGGCGCGTACATCACGGTTTGGATGACCGCGGGCAGCCTCGCGCAAGCAGAGGAATTGCTTGAGGACGCGCTGCTCGATCATCCGGAGTGGGTCTTTGAATCGATCTATACGATGGATCGCGTGGCCTACGACGACCGCC
>JBEIJG010000302.1:0-4422 GCA_040380385.1 Phycisphaeraceae bacterium
AAGGGCCGGCCGAAGGTCGCGTTCATTTCGTGGCTGCAAATCGCCGCATGCCTTCTTGTCGCGGCTATCGCGCTTTTCCCGCGAAACGGCACCGGCCTCCTCGCAACCTGTATCGCGCTCGGACTCGCGCGCACCGCGTGGACCGGCGTCATCACCGTGCGCGCCGCGGTGTGGCGCAACAACTATCCAAACGCGAGTCGCGCGCAAATCGCGGGCAAACTCGCAACCGTACAGAGTTTGTTCCTCGCCGCCGCGGGCCTTCTCGTCGGCCGCGCGATGGACCACAACCCCGACAACTACCACTACCTCTTTCCTCTGCTTGCAGTGTTTGGCCTGATCGGGAATCACATCTATCGCAAGGTTCGCTTGCGGCGCGCGCGGCAGCTGCAACGCGCCGAACTCGACGGACGCAAGAAAGATGCGGGCTTCAGCCCGATGGGCATGATTCGCCTGTTGCGCGAAGATCGGCTTTATGCGCGATTTATGTGGTGGATGAGCGTGTTTGGCTTCGGCAATTTGATGTTGAGCGCTCCGATGACGTACGTCGTCACCGACGAACTCAACATGTCCTACACCGCGGGCATCATGATCAACGCGATCATTCCGCTCGCGGTCATGCCGTTCGCAATTCCGCTCTGGTCGCGCTTCATGGCGCGCACCCACATCATCGAGTTCCGTTCCGTCCACGGTTGGAGTTTCGTGATCGCAAGCGTGGCCGTCACACTCGCGTCCTACTTCCATTCGGTTGAACTGATCTATCTCGGGGCCGTGCTCCTTGGAATTGGCTACGCGGGCGGCACGCTCGCGTGGAATCTCGGTCACCAAGATTTCGCGAGCGCTGATCGCGACGCCGATTACATGGCGGTGCACGTCACGCTGAACGGCATTCGCGGGATCCTCGCGCCGATCGCCGCGTGGGGCATGCACCAGTGGCTCGCTCCGCTTGGTCAAGCACCGCTTGTTCTTGTGACGTGCACCGTCATCAACGCGATCGGTGTCCTCGGTTTCATGTCGATGCGCCGCGCGATTCGCGCCTCACGCGAAAACAGCGAGTCTGCGCAGGTTTCTGCGACCTGATCTTCCATCGCGCAAGGCCGAATAACACGCTGCCCGTCACGCGCCCCATTCGAGTTTCGTGAAGTCGCGCGCATGCGCTGCGAACCTCATCTCGCAGTGTCGATCTTGCACATCGCTGCGCGCACTTTTCCCTCGCGGCGAAGCGGCGGCTCTGTTATCGTTTCCGATTCTCCGCTTCCGAGGCGGCGAACCCCGGCTTCAAGTTTGGACCGTTGTCCAACCCGGATGAACTTTTTCTCGGCGCGCGTCGGCTCGTTGCCCTCGCGTGGGAAACAAAGCACACATGGTCGACTTCAACCTGATCGAGGATCTCAAACTTCAAGATGGCGAAGTGGAGCGCATGCTCCGCGAAGCCTACGGCGATAAGGTCGCCGCTGGTGAAATGGACGCGCTCATCTCGCAAGAGATCAGCGGGCTCGCGCCAGGAAGCATCCTCAAGGGTCGTGTTGTCGGCTTCGCTGGTGATCACGTTGTTGTCGACGTCGGTCTCAAGAGCGAAGGTCACATTGATCGCAACGAGTTCGAGGACACCGATGTCGCCGTCGGCGATGAAGTCGAAGTCCTCCTCGAAAGCCTCGAAGACGAGTCGGGTGGAGTGCGCCTCTCGAAGCGCAAGGCCGACCGCATCCGCGGTTGGGAGATGATTCTCCAAACCCGCAAGGAAGGCGACGTCATCGAAGGCAAGTGCCTTCGCAAGATCAAGGGCGGCTTGCTCGTCGACATCGGCGTGCCGGTCTTCCTCCCCGCGTCGCAAGTCGACGTGCGTCGTCCGGGCGACATCGGCGAGTTCGTCGGTAAGCCGATGCGCGCGATGATCCTCAAGATCGACGAAGAGCGCCGCAACATTGTTATTTCGCGCCGCAAGCTCATCGAAGACGAGCGCGACGCTGCGAAGAAGCGCCTCCTCGAAGGCGTCCGCGAGGGCGACCTCGTGCGCGGCATCATCACGAACGTTGCCGACTTCGGCGCGTTCGTCGACCTCGGCGGTATCGACGGCCTTCTCCACATCACCGACATGTCGTGGGGCCGCGTGAATCACCCGAGCGAAATCGTTCGCATCGGTGACGAAATCGAAGTCAAAATTCTCAACATCGATCGCGAGCGCGAGAAGATCGCCCTCGGCCTCAAGCAGAAGGAAACTTCGCCTTGGGAGCAGATCGAAGCGAAGTACCCCGTCGGCTGCCGCGCGAAGGGCTCGGTTGTCAACCTCATGTCGTACGGCGCGTTCGTGCGGCTTGAAGAAGGCATCGAAGGCCTCGTGCACATCTCCGAAATGTCGTGGACGCGTCGCGTCAATCACCCAAGCGAACTCGTGTCGGTTGGTCAAGAGATCGACGTGGTCGTGCTCGACATCAACAAGGAGAAGCTCGAGATTTCGCTCGGCGTCAAGCAGACCGAAGTCAACCCGTGGGAACTCGTTGCCGAGAAGTACCCAACCGGCACCGTCATCGAAGGCAAGGTTCGCAACCTCGCCAACTACGGCGCGTTCATCGAGATCGAGCCGGGCATCGACGGTCTCCTCCACGTCAGCGACATCAGCTGGACGAAGAAGGTCGCGCACCCGAACGAGCTCTACAAGAAGGGCGATGTCGTGAAGTGCGTCGTCATCGACGTCGATCAAGAGAAGCAGCGCGTCGGCCTCGGCGTGAAGCAACTCACGGAAGATCCATGGGTCGAGGCGATCCCGTCGGCCTACCGCCCGGGCATGATCGTCAAGGGCCAGATCACGAAGATCACCAACTTCGGCGTGTTCGTCGAGCTCGAAGAAGGTCTCGAAGGCTTGCTCCACATCTCGGAGCTCAGCGATTCGAAGATCGAGAACCCGCAAGACGTCGTCAAGGTTGGCCAGGAAGTCGAAGTCAAGATCCTGCGCGTCGATACCGACGATCGCAAGATCGGTCTCTCGCTCAAGCGCGCCCAGTGGGGCTCGGGTGCGGGCGACAAGCCTGCGGGCGGCACCGGCGGCGACGAGTTCGATCGTCCGGCGCGTGGTGGCCGTGCAGCACCAGCGCGTGGTGGTCTCGACGACCACGGCGCGATGGGCAGCGACCGCTTCAGCTTCTGAGGCTGACGAACGCAGGTCCCGCACTGGAAGATCAGTTTTCCAGCAACTCAAAAACAATCCGGCCGCGGCGAATTCGCCGCGGCCGGTTTCTTTTTCTGAGAGTTTGTCAAACGCCTGCGTTCAGAGAACGCTGTTTCCGGTTGGACGCGTGATTGCGTAGAGTGCAGTCTGCGGTGGTTGAGGCGTCGTCAGAAGCGCAGGTTCAGCAGAGCGCGATGAACGCGAGCAGGCTCAGCAGCGCGATCTTTCTGCGGTGGTCGACGGGTGAGAGAATCTTCGAGATGAGCATGGCGTATTCCGTTCTTCAGTTGTGGTGCCGTCGCGACTGTGCCGCGTACGGGGATTCTGTCGCAACGAACGTGCCATGCGGGGCTGATCGTCGATTTTTCGCCCTGAAGCCGGGTGCGCAGGTCCGTCTGTGCGGCCTGTTGCGACGGGTGATGCAACACGCCACCGCGTGTTGCCCCGTTGTCGCACTCATCTGTTGCATCGCTGCAACGACCATCGCTGCAGCATCTTCGGCTTGCGCACAAGCGCCGACCGAGGAGACCGCGATCGACGCGTTCATCGTGGCGCGCGGCTGGCTCGACCGCGACGCCCTGCCCCCGCTTGATGCACCAGACTCGGCGGCCGCGCTGCCCGACACAAAGGCGGTCTCCGTGATCCTCCGTGCGAACGGCCGCGTTGTCGGGCGCGGTGACGATGCAACCGGCGATACATCGATGCTCCGGCGCGCCACCGGACGTGCCATCGCCGAGGCACTCGGCGACGCGACGGTGCGCGCGACCCGCGCTGACCTCGATGACCGCGTGACCGCGCGACTCGCGATAGAGATTGAACTCGCAGGCGCGACGAAGCCGCACCTCGGTCGAACGATTGCGGAAGCTGCAACCCGCATCGTGCCAGGCACCGCTGGCATCGCGGACTTAAGCGGCGACGAGGTTTTCCGTGCGTTTCCATCGCGACTTCTTGCAAGCGATAGTGCCGACCGCCCGGACGCCACGATCACGATGCTCATGCGCAGCGCTGGGCTTCCTGCGAAAGAACTCCGAGAATTTGCGACAACGGAACGCGTATCGCTCGGTAAGTTCGACACCGTGCGCATTCGACAAGCGACCGCGCAAGCGCCGCCGTCGATCGTCACGCGCGCGGGTCGATTGATTGCGCTCGACGAAGTCACGCATGGGTTTGCAGGGGGATTCACCCGCACGCTTGCGACGCAACTCGCAGCGCGACTTGGCGGGAATGTCGTTGTGCGTGATGGTTCCGCGGAAGATGTC
>JBEIJG010000303.1:0-4417 GCA_040380385.1 Phycisphaeraceae bacterium
CGCAGCAGCAGAGATCGCAACAAATGGCAACAACGACTGCGCCTTCAATTGCGTCTTGTGCATGATTTCGTACATGCTCTCTTCCATCACGTCGCGGCCAGAGTCCATCGTGGCAACGCCCGTCTCGAGCATGCGTCCAAGTGGGCCAGGCAACTTCGCAACGAGTGCCGTCGCCTTCGCGCGATCACCAGCACCAACCGCACGCAAGACTTCGCGTACGCGACGCTCCGATGGCATGCGCACGAAGAGCATCATGACCCACTTGAAGAGTGCCACGAGCAAGGCTGCGCCAGCGAGAATGCCGATTGGCCACATGACCGGGCCACCGGCTTTGATGTGCTCCCAAAGAGTTTCTTCGGTTTCAGCGATGCGGTGCGCCTGGCCGAGCGTGGGGTCGAACGGCATGCCGCCAACACCGCTCGCGATGTACTCGCCCGCAGCCTTCAACACTTCAGGGTTCTCGTATGGCGTCACGTTAGGCTCGAGGGAGCCGAGTCGCTGATCTGCCGTACCGATCTTCGAACCGTCGGTCGCGCGGAAGATTGCGACTGGTCCGGCGAGCACAAACGCGCCCGGGAGAACCTTTCCTTCGGTGTCAACGGCAGTGCCTTCAAACTTGGTGCCGTTGAACGCTTCATGAAGACGCTCGATACTTGAAGCGAGCATGCGCGCTTGGACATCGAAGCGCTGCTTGGCACCGAGCGTTTCATTCTCCGTAGCGTCGCGCGTTGCTTGAATCTCCTGGCGCATCCGCTGCAATTCAGCGATGTGAAGTCCACTCTCGAAATTGCGGAGGTATTCACTGAGGAGATTCGTGAGGTACGCGACCTCCTCTTCTCGCGACTTGATTTCGCTCGTCAACTTTGTGAGGTCGAGCGAGCGCGTCGCGAGCAAGTTCGTCGTCGACTGATACTTCTGACGCGCCTTGACAAGCGCCTGCTCAAGATCGCTGATCTCACGGTTCAGCGGAATCTTCTCGGCAGCGGTCGACTCTCGAAAATCAGAGAGTTCTTTCACACTGTCATCGAGTCGCTTTTGGATGTCGCGCTCGGCTGCCGTAAACGTCGGCTTGGCTGCGGCCTCACCTGCGGGCGCTGCGCCATCTTGAGCGAGTGCGCTCGCAAGAGGCATCATCGCGAAGAGCGCTGAAGCCGAGAACGTGCGCATCGCGCGGAGGCTGAGGAAGTCGTTCGTATTCTTCATGACAATTCAGTTCTTGGCTAGATCTCAGTTCGTTCTCTTGACGCTTCACTTGACGCCGAGCGGGACGGGGACGAACTCCGCGGGATTTTCGTTCTTCAGGATCGCGACGACCTTGGCGATTTGCGGCGCGTACTCATTCGCTGCCGTCCAAGTCCAACCGTTCTCGGTTGCCCCGCCCACACCAGCGAGCTTTCCACCACCGCCGACGTAGTAGCCTTGCGCAAGACCGAGGTACACCGCGGTCACTTCGGCGCTCGAACCGTCGGCCAACTTGCGCACTTCACTCGTGACAGTCAGTTCGCGATTGAATTTGTTGACTTCGTTCACAATGCCGACGATGTTCTGGAAGCGCGTTGAAAGCGGCAGTTCCGACTTTGTGGGGTCTTCTGGAAGTCGCTGCGTGAGCGGACGCAACTTTTCGCGAATCGGGTCGGGCAAGCGCTTCACGAGATCCTTCGTGCGCGTCTCGAGCGTCGCCGCCATCGTGGCGAGTTCTGACGAAGCCAACTTCAGTGCGTCGTTCTTCGCGACCAGGTCGGCAGCTTTGCGATCCGCATCCGTGATCGACTTTTCCGCTTCCGTAATGCGCCCGTCAACCTCAGTGACTTCGCCACGAAGAATCTCCGCGCGCGAGGTCAGCATGTCTTTGGCAAGCGCCCAGTCGCGCTTCTCTTCCGAAAGCAGCCGTCGCGTTTCAACCCACTTCTCGAGCGTGTCACGCGTCGCTTCGATGCGCTCCGTCACTTCTGCGGGCGTCAGTTCTGCCGGAGTGGTCGTTGGGGCAGGCTCGCTTGCTTGTGCAGCGGGTGTTGCTGACGCAGGCGTGTTCTGAGCAGCGCCCGCAAGGAGCACCAAGGAAGCCACGCACATCGGCGCGAGAACGGTGATTCGGTTCAGAGTGAGAAGTGTGTTCATGACGACCGTGACCTCCGGGAAGCCGGATCAGAAATCCATTTGGAAAGACAAGCCGATCGAGAAATCGACACCCGCGGTATACGAGGTGTTCAAGATGTCCTCGGCAAGGTAAGGCGAGCGGTAGACCGTTTGAATCTCAGGATTGGTGAGGTTCTTCGCTTGGAAGAAGAGCTTCAAATGCTCGGTGAGATACTGTTGAAGTGTGAAGTTCAGCGAGCCGTAGCTCTTCGCGTAGATGCTCGGGATGTACGCGCCTTCGTCGATACCGGCACCCGTTTCGAGCGTGTCGCCAGTGATGGTGTAGAACAGCGCGAGTTGCGTTCCCGTCGGCTCGAACTCATACACCGCATTCGCGTTGAAGAGGTACGCCGGCGCCCCAGTCATATCGCGTGAAACAAGCGGGAAGCCGTTCGTTGCGAAGTAAATCTGCTCATCTTCAGGCAACGTCACTTGCGCGTTAATGATCGTTGCGTTGAGGCCGAACGAAAGCCCCTCAAGATTCTCGTTGAGGAGGTTCGCCTTGAGGCGACCTTCAAGTTCGCCGCCGATGAGCGTGCCATTCGGATAGTTGACCGCCGACGTGTACACGAAGCCCTGCGGCGACTCGAACTGCGAATACTCGATCGTGTCGGTGAGTTCCTTGTAGAAGATCGACCCCGACAAAAACAATCCTTCGACTGGCGTGTAATCAAGACGCACGTCGTAGTTGTCGAGCGACGCCATCGTCAGCAAAGGGTTCCCGATGAAGATCGGGCCACCGAGATACTCTTGCTGCAGAACCGGCGTGATTTCGCGGAATGTCTGACGAGCGACGGTCTGCGAGAAACCAAGTCGCATCGTGACTTGCTCTGTCGCCTTCCATTCGGCGCCGATCGATGGCAGCACGCTCGCTTCGCGGTAATCAGCGTTTGCACCCGTCGGGTCGACACTAAACGGCACAAGGTTGTACGGCTGACCAGTTGCAGGATCGATGCCTGGAATCAAGTACAACGCGTCGGCGTCGCCGTAGACCTCGGTCGTCAAACTCGTCGACTCGAAACGGAAACCACCAACGAGGTTCCACTCTTCACCGAGCGGAAGGTCGGCCATCATGTAGAACGCGCCGATGTTTTGCTGACCGTCGTAGTCGATGTCGTAGGTCGACTCGTAGATCGGGTGATCTTCGTCTGGGAAGACTTCGCTCCACGGCTGATCCCATCCGCCGACATAGAACGGATTCGGATCAGTCAACTGATTGTTCGAGAACGTCTCTTGTGTGAACGTTCGCTCGACCTTGTCGAGGAACATACCGGTCTTGAAGTAGCCCTCGCGGTCGTTCTCCATCAGGAACGGCACCTTGAGGTTCGCGGCAAGTTGATTGCTCGTCTCTTCGACCGATTGCCAGATGTGCTGTACCCAACCGAGGTTGGCATTTTCCGCAGGAACCAGCGGAATCCAGATACCAGGCAATGATGGGTCGATCGCGTTGGTCGGCGGCCACCAAACGCTCGCAAACTGCGTCTTGTCAGGCTGATCCCACTTCGCAGTCGACGCGGATGCGGTCCAGTCGAGAATGGGAACCCCGAAAAGCTCACCATCTTCCGAGCCGAGTTTGTGCTCGCCCTTCAGAATCGTCGATTCGACCGAGGTCTCGGTGTAGGTCAGCGTTTCAAGGCGCTGATACGGCGAGGCCTGCAGGAGTTCGTTGTTCGCCGCGCTCGCCGGATCGTTCGGGTCGTATTCCGCCGGAAGATCGATCGGATATCCGACGATCGTCGACCAGTAGTCCTCGTAGTCCTCGGTGCACCAGTACTGCTTGCCGCGCGTGTTTTCCGCGAGCGTGGCCGTACTCGTTGCCGTGCGCGAGTAGAAGTAGGTCAAGCCGAGTTTGTTCCGCTCGGTCTCCACACCGACCGAGGCGAGGCCACCCCACTGAATACTCTGCGAACCCTGCGTGATGTCGAGCAAGCTCGACTGGAAGTTCGGATTGCTCGTGACTTGCGTTGGGTCACCGAGGCTTGGCTCGGGAATTGTGCCGAGCTGCGGATCGATGATCCACGAGTCCTCAATGCCGTTGTCGAAGTACGAACTATCGGTTTCGTAGAAGAAACTCGCGAACGCACCAACTTTGATGCCATCATCGACTTCCCACGAACCACCGCCGGCAGCCGACCACTTGTAGTCGATCGCGGGGTTTCCGATCTCTTCCGTCCCAACCGGATTGGGCCAAGATTGGCCAATCAAGTCTTCGGGAATATTGCGGCCCGCGTTGCCGCCCCAAACCGGAATGTCGGCACCTTGGTACGAGAGGAACTTATTC
>JBEIJG010000304.1:0-4417 GCA_040380385.1 Phycisphaeraceae bacterium
CCCAATCCGACGGGCTTCATGCATGCGATGTTCATCGCGCATCGTGGTGCTGCCGCGATCGTCGTCGGCCAGGCGACGGGCGTTGGATCGACCTTCGATTGGGACGATGAAGATGCGTCGTCATGGCCACGAACGCGACTCATGCCTTCGGGGTGGAGTTACCTCAAACCGGATCGCTCGTCGGGTTCATCGGCGCCGATTTTTCCGCACGGAGCCCCCGCGCCAATCAACGCGGTGTTTCTCCCCGACGAAACGTTGTTTCGCGCGATCGTCCGTGCCACGTGGACGGTGACGTTTCCCGACACGCTTCGCGTTGCGTTTGCGGATTGAGCGTGGATCAAGAAACGCGTCTTTGCAAGGACGCAAAGTGTTTGGTTTGGAGTGAATGCGACGCGCAGCGGCCCGTGCCCGTGCGAGTTCGCGTGAAAAACTGCTGCACGGAGAAATGAGAACAAGTGATGTCTTGGAAGGAACATGATCGGCTCGTTCGAGAACTTGGCATTCCGATCGCGAGCCCTGAGGAGGTTCGCGCGGCAGGAATCTACGGCACGACGTTCCTGCGGAGCGGGTTGCGCATCTCGCTTTCGACCGCCGACGTCGATGACGATGATGAGAAGCCCGTGAAGGAACGGGTGCGCGCGATGCGCGCGCGCATCGCGCAGCTTCCCGATCGCGGCGAGGAGTGCGGCGAGTGTCCGTTCGTCTCCGATGACAGCCTGTTTGGCGAGGGCACGCAGGTGAATGTCGCAGGGTCGACGCTCCACGATCTGCTTGGTCGCCGCTTCGGCGGCAACTCGTCGTTCGATGGAATCGCGCATCTACTCGACGATCGGATGCACTACAGGCCGGATGAACTCGATGAAGGCCGGTACGGTCTCGAGACGGATCCAGGATTCTTCCACGGATCGCCGTTGCCGCGTCTCAAGCGTATCGGGCCAGTGTCCATTCGCCGTCGATGGAACGGCAGCATCGTGATCTCGCGACGAGGTCACGCCGGTCAACCAATCAATGCGGCGCGCGGCAAACATGCCGTGATGCGCGTTCATCGCGGCAATCCGCGTTCGGGTCACGACGAGGTCCACGAGCTTGATTGCATTTGCCTCACCACCGATCCCTTTCCGCGTTGGTTGGTCGAGGACGAGGCCGCGGAAATGCTGGAGATGGCGCTGCGAAACACATACGAGATCATCGAGTTCGGGATGTGGGGCGGTTCTGGAGGACTGACGCGCGCGACATGGCTCATGGGCTCGGCCCGCGGACGCGCTCGCGCATTGTGGCCAACGAATCCGCCGGCTCTTGCGACGCATGTCTGTTCAGGCGTCGCGATCAACATGATGGATGCTGGTATCGCGGATGAAGTTCGGCGTGAACTTGTCTGGATCAACCAGGTCTTCGGTCTCGATGTTCCTGGGCGACATCACGGCGACGTAGGCCCCGCGAGTGCGTGGGAACTTCTCCGCGCAGCGAAGAAGTCGAACTAGCGCATGAAACTGCGCGATACGCCGAAGTCAGCCGGTGCACCCGTCGAACAGTCGACGAGCACCGGCTGGTTTCGCACGCGGAAGATCTTGACGCAGTAGCCGCTTTCAAGGAGCGACTGCTCGGCTTCTTCGTCGGTGACTATCTCGAGCGTGAGTGTTCGTGTTGTCTGGTGGTCCATGGAACGAACAATCGCGAAATCAATCGTCGGTGCTTGTGTGGCGACCGATTGGAAATCAATCGCGAGCGCACGCGTTCCTTCCAGTCGGCTTTCATTTGAGGAAGACGTACGAGGCAAAGTGGCAGCGGTGATCGCGCCGAGCAACAGCACGGCGGCGATCGATGTGATCCGTGCAGATCGCACACGTTGCGCACGTGCGCGACGCATTTCTTCGTTTGCTGCAGTGAGAATCGCGTCGCGGCGCGCATGCACTGTGTCCGGTGTGTTCATCGAGCACCGCCTTCGCGAAAGCGAGCCTTGATCCGTCGAATCGCGCTCTCAATCGCACGCGGCGTTGCGCCGAGTGCATGTGCGATGGCGCGAAGACGCAAACCTTCCACATGGCGGAGGCGAAGAAGTTCGAGTTCTTCTGCGTCGAGTTTGGTCAGGATCGCCGTGAGCTCATCTTGATTGATATCGGAGATATGCGCGTGGTGTTCTCGAGATTGCTCTCGTCGTGCGCGACGCGCTTCGGCAACAAGCGTGTTGCGCGCCACGTTGAGAGCGGTCAGACGCATCCACGAGTCGAGTGATGCACGGGTTTCACAAACTGGCGGGTTCGATGCGAGCCTCATGAACATCTCCTGAAGGCAGTCGAGTGCGAAGGATTCGTCGCGGCGTGTGATGTGTCGGACCGAGACGACGACATCCTCTGCGCAGCGGTCGTAGATTTCCGCCAGTGCCTCACGCGAACCAAGGCGGACCTCACGCGTGACACGCGCGGCCCACTCGTCGTCGGAGTTCGCGGATAGTTCGGCTCTCACTTCCTGGTTCGAATGGTGTTGACGATCTCATTAACCAGCGCGATCGAATCCGCAGGAGCCTTGACGAACAACAGTTTGGTGGGCTCGTGGTAGCGCAGGCTGACAAGTTCGGCGGAGCCTGCATTCTGCATTGCAAAATCGATCGCCTCGACAAGTGATGCAATACCTTTTTCGTCCGCGCCATTCCAATCACCCAAGTCATGCAACGCATGCCTCAATTCTGGGAGACGCTGACGAATCACGATGACTGGTTTCGTTTTCGACGCGATCGGATCGGACGCGCTTTGCTTTTCGGTTTCCTTGACGACTTCAACCATGAGCGGCGCCGTGCCGTTCGCCGAGAGAATATTGAGGCTTTGGAAGAGCACCTCGGGTGTGACCAAGCGAATCTGGAAGGGCGGAATATCAACCAACCTTGTCGATGGTGTTGCAAAGACCACATTGCAAGCACTTTGCTTCTGAATGAGTGCGACGAGTTGCTCAAGCGTCCCGCCGCCCCAGTCGAGTTCGACCGTCGCAGCCTTGAGCGCGAATGCGGCTTCATCTCGCATTCGAACTTCGAGTTCACGAAGCGCGGCCTCGATTTGCTCTCTCGCGTCGGTGACTTCCCACCGTCGCCCTGCAATCATCACGACTCGCTGGTCTGTGTCGTAGTAGATTTGGATCCGTGCACCGTCGTCGGCAAGCATGCGTTGGATGCGGGCAACGGTGTCGTAGCCAGCTTGCTGCACTGACTTCGGAACCTCGATGCGTTCAAGGACAGGCGCAGGGTCGGCGTTGCGATCGAGCCATGTGGCGAGGTCGGTCACTTGTCGGATGAACGCGGCTTTGTCATCGTCGCTCACTTCGGAGCTTTCTGCACGCTTCAAGAGATCAGACATGTTTTTGCGGGCCGCAACAAGTTCCGCGATCGTCGGGCGTGACCCTGGTGGAGGTGGGGCCGTGGGTGAGGCAGTGGGCGCGCCGGATGTGGTTGCGGGAGTCTGCGCGTCTTGAAGCGGTGCGGCGCCCCAAAGAAGCAGCGCGGATGTTGTTGTGGCGAGTGTGCGGGCGATCGTGTGCATGGTGTGTGGTCCTTCCACAGTCAAACAGCACCGACGCGGCACTTGCGTCGTGTGTGATCGAAAATGTTTGAAAAAACCAAACGGTGCCGGGTAGCTAACCAAACGGTGCCGGGTAGCTCGCGGGTACCAGCGGGTGCTTTCACGGTACAGAAAATTCACGCGGAAAAACTGCCGAAGTTTCGAGTCAACCGCGCACGCGCCATTAGGCTCGATTGCCGGACACTGTCGTCCGTCAACTTTGAAGGAAGGGGTTGATCATGGGAAGGAAGCACCGGAATTTCGTCATCGGCGCGCCGTATCACATCGCACACCGCGGGAACCACAAGCAGGTGCTCTTCGAGAGCGACGGAGATCGCCTGTACTACCTATCTCTGCTCCATCGATTCAGTCGGATGACGGCGACCACGATTGCTGGTTTCTGCCTCATGAGCAACCATGTTCATATTGTGGCGATTCCCTCGAGCCTCGCGGGCCTCAGCGTGTGCATCGGCTGTACTCACCGCCGATACTCGATGTTTCTCAATGCACGCCGAGGAACAAACGGGAGCAACTGGGAGGGCCGTTTCTATTCGGCGCACATGGACCAGGACCACGCACGAAATGCGATGCGATACATCGAGCGTAACCCGGTTGAGGCGGGCGTCGTGCGCCAGCCATGGGAGTGGAAGTGGTCCACCGCGCCCCAGCATTGCGGAGTCGGAGAGGGGTGGCGGTTCGTGCATGGAGACGTCCGCGGCGACGGGATGGACCCCTTCACATGGAGAAGGATCCTCGGCGAAGCGCTGACCGAGAAGGAGCTCCTGCACATTCCCTGGGCCTCGATGTCGGTGCACTCAGACACGCACTTCTGTGGGGTTGCGGGATAGCGTGCCGGGTAGCTGGCGGGTACG
>JBEIJG010000305.1:0-4417 GCA_040380385.1 Phycisphaeraceae bacterium
GCAACAAATCTTTACATCGGCGCGAAGACCGGCTGGACGCTCGGCGTCGGCGTGACAAGCGTGATTCTCTCGTTCGTGATCTTCCGTGCGCTCTCCAAAGCGCAGGTTTCGAAGGACATGACGATCCTTGAGAACAACGCGGTGCAATCGATCGCGACCGCCGCGGGCTACATGACTGGCCCGCTCATCTCGGCACTCATGGCCTACATGTTTGTGACCAACACGACCATGGAGTGGTACAAGATGCTCGCGTGGAACATCATCGCGAGCATCCTCGGCGTGCTCGTGGCGTTCCCGATGAAGCGACGCTTCATCAACGATGAACAGCAACCGTTCCCCGAAGGCCGCGCCTGCGCGGTCGTGCTTGACTCGCTTTATCCGGAAGCTCCGCAAGGCGGCACCAAGAACATGGCCAACGGCGAGCCCGTTGCGAAGCCGAAGTCCGCAGAGGGCGCAGGTGTCGACGCCGGCGTTTTCAAAGCGAAAGCGCTTGCGGCTGCTGCGTTCATCGGTGCGGGCCTGCAAATCTTTGTCGCCGCGGGATACATGGCGGTTCTGCAGATTCTCATCCTCGGGAGCTCGAAGGCGAAGGACTCGCTGATCAAGATTCCCGAGTCACTCGACGAGTGGATTTACCACCGCGCGACCACGAATCCGGGCGCGTGGCTTCCGAATATCAACGGCATCAACTTCAAGCAGCTCGGCGTCTCGGCGGCGTTCGATCTCGCGATGGTGGGCGCGGGCGGCCTGATGGGCATGCGCATCGCGTCGAGCGTGATGCTCGGCATGGTCGCGAACTTCCTCATCGTTGCCCCAATCATGATTTCGATGGGCCAAATCATGCCGAAAAACTACGCGGCCATCGCCCAACCAGACGGCAGTTACAACATGGCCGACGCGGTCTTCGGCCGCGCCCATCTCACCAACTCGTGGTGCCTTTGGTGGGGCGTCGCGATGATGGTGACCGCGTCGATGGTCGGCCTCTTCGCAAAGCCGAAGCTCCTCATCAGCGCGTTCACGGGCCTCTTCAATCGCAAGGCGAAGAGCGAAGATTGTCTGAAGGACATCGAGCTTCCGATCAAGTGGAGCATCATCGGAATCCCGATCGTCTCTGCGGTCATTATCTGGCTGAACTGGTACTGGTTCGGCGTCAATCCGTGGCTCGGCGCGCTTTCGATTCCGCTCATCATCGTGCTGACGCTGATCGCCGCAAACGCGACGGCGCTTACTTCGACAACGCCGACCGGCTCGCTCTCGAAGATCACGCAGTTCACCTTCGGCGCGATGCAGCCCGCGAATCCCGCGACGAACCTCATGACGGCAGGCGTGACCACCGAGGTCGCGTCGAATGCGTCGAACCTTCTGATGGACATCAAGCCTGGCTACATGCTCGGCGCGAAGCCGCGTCAGCAGGCGATTGGTCACTGCATCGGCATCTTCGCCGGCGCGATCGCTTCGACTCCCCTGTTCTACATCCTGTTCATGTCGAACAAGGCTGCAGAGACCTCGATCAAAGACCACATCACCGAGAAGTGGGCGGTTCCTGGCGCCATCCAATGGGCCGCGATTTCAGACGTCATCGCGGGAATGGGGCAGTCAGGTGTGCAACTCGTTCAAACGGGTGCCGACGGCATTGCGAAACTCTGGGGTGTGCTGCCGGTCTCCGCGGCGTGGGCGATGCTTGCTGGTGCGATCATCGCGCTGGTATTCGAAGTCGCGCGTACGGCAACGAAGGGCAAGTTCCCGCTGAGCGCCGTCGGCATCGGCCTCGGCATCGTGCTCCCGCCAGAGTCGACGGTTGCGATGTTCGTTGGCGCGTGTCTCTTCAGCTTCTTCGAGAACAAGTATCACCACGCGATCGGCTCGTTCGGCTGGCGACTCTGGGTCGACTCAAAGGAAGCCGTTTGTGCAGGCCTGATCGCAGGTTGGGCGCTTCTCGGCGTTGGCGACGGCATCATCGCGGCATTCGGCGAGCAGATGGGTATCTACGAAACCGAGGAAGATCGCAAGGCAGCAGAGGAAGCTGCGGCCAAGACCGGACAGGCTCGCGCACTTGAACTGACTCCGGCAGAGCAACACGCGAAGGACGTACTTCGCGGCTAATCGCGCCGCACGCGCGGACTGCGGAACTCCATGTTGTGTGCGATCGCGTCCGTCGAGTCAGGCGAATTCCCTCTTTGCGCTTGTCGCCGAACTTAAGAATGAAAACGCGCACGCGACTCTTGACGCAGTTCAACGCAAGCCTATGCTCCGCGCCCCGATGATCTCCCAGCGCACCAACGTCGAGAGCAAGCACATGCATACAAAGCATGTCATGCATGTTTTCATGCCGACGTTGGACCACCGCTGAACGAGCACAGATCTCGCTCATCGTTCTCCCCCGACGCCGGCAAACGCCGGCGTCGGTCGCTTTTCGCGTCCTTCGCGGCGAAGTCTTGCGTCGATCACGCTCACTCTGGCTGTATCCCCCCACACACGCGCGACGGCCACGCGCAGATCGCGAAAGGACAACTCCTCATGACCGCCTGCACGACAAGTTTTTCATACATCGTTGACCCACAAACTGTCCGACTCACCACCGACAACGCTGGATCAAGAGGCCCATCGAATGCGCTTCTAAGATCGCTTCTTGAGCGATTTGCTGCACGGATATCAAGCGGTACGGATGAAATCGCGCCCTTCACAACGGTCGAACGTGCCGCCGCCACCGTTGCATCGACGTACGCTTCGGGCCGTCGCATTGGTCTCGCCACAACAGAGACTTCGCTGCTTGCTTCTTGCGTTGCAGCCGCCGCGAGCTCAACGCGCTTCGTGGGTATCAACGAAGGGGTCACCCCGCGCGCGCTCATCGAATTGGCGCGTGACGTCGATGTCCTCCTCTTGGAGGCCCCACAGATTTTCGGGAGCGAGGTTCGCGAGCCACTCACGCCTCGCCAGCTCCTTGAACTGCGTGCGCGGGCTTCACGAACATTGATCGTGCTCGACCTGCTCAACGAGGACCTCGCACGCATGCCACTCACCCAAGCCGCGCTCCTCATTCCGGGAACGCTTGTACTGCGCGGATTCGGGCTGCTTTGGGCAGCAGAGGGCGCCACTTCAGTCGCAGAAACGGCCTTTGTCGCGGGGTCATCCGGCCTTGTGTCGGCGCTTCAACGCGATGCGTTCACGCCTGAATCGCTTGAGCGAATGATGTCGGAACTCGATGCCTCCGATATTGATCGTCGCGTGCAGGCTGCTGCACGAACTCGCCGCGCGAATCTCGCGCACATTTGAAGTCTGACGAATCTCGGCAACGTTCACTGTGGTAACAAACAACGGAGTACACATACGCCATGCCGAATCCGACAACACCTGTCATTGCGCCGCAGAAACAGATGACCGGCATGCTCGGTCATCCGGTTGCAGAGAACCCCATCGACCGCATGTTCGATGCGGTGTATGCACATCACGGACTGCATTGGCAGTTCTGGAAGAATGACATCGCGACCGAGGCCGACCTCGCGCTTGCCGTGCGTGCGTTGCGACCACTTGGCTATCAGGGAATGGCCATCACCGTTCCATGGAAAGTCGCGGTGATCCCTCTGCTCGATGAGGTTGACAACGATGTCCATGCGATTGGTGCCGCGAATTACATGACAATCAAGAATGGCCGCTTGATTGGACATAACAACGATGGCAAAGGTGTGGTCAAGGCGATCCGCAAGGTCGCCTCACTCGAAGGCCGACGCGTCGTGATGCTTGGTGCCGGCGGCGCCGGCCGCGCGATGGCTGTTGAACTCGCATGGGCGGGCGCGGCCCACCTCACGCTCGTGACGCGCCGCGAGGAACAAGGTCGAGAGGTCGCGGAACGTGTGCGCCTCGCCTCAGGTGTGCAGTGCGATTGGCAGCAGTGGGACTCGCCAGTGCGGCTCCCAAAGGGCACGACCTTGCTCATGAATGCGACACACCTCGGTTGCGCGCCACATCTTGAGAGCATTCCTGTCGATTGGAACACGGTCGAGCGTGAATGCCTCGCCGTTGACGTCATCACGAATCCCCGCATCACTCCGTTCCTTGCCGCCGCGCGAGAGCGGGGATGTCCAATCGTCGATGGCGTTGAAATGCTTGTTCAACTCGCCATGCAGATCTTCGAAGCATGGACCGGGCTAGCCCCCGACGAACGCGTCTTTCAGTCTGCCGTCGCAAATGCTCTGGGTGAAATGTCGTAACACAGATCGAGCGCTTTTCGCGGTCCTCAAACATCCAAGTCGCCTCCGCGTCCCGAAGCCCGCATGTCGTCGCTATATTGGATTCTTCGCCGTGCGGGTGTAGCTCAGTTGGTAGAGCGTCAGCTTCCCAAGCTGAATGTCGCGGGTTCGAGTCCCGTCTCCCGCTTCATTGAGCGCTCGCAACGGGCGGCGGGGCGAAGCAACAATCC
>JBEIJG010000306.1:0-4405 GCA_040380385.1 Phycisphaeraceae bacterium
ATCGCAGAGCAAGACGCGAGAATGGCGGCAATTCTGGCGGAGCGAGAGCGCGCCAAGTCGATGGCGCAACTTACAAAACGGGGTACCGTCTACATCATTTCCAACATCGGATCTTTCGGCGAGCGTGTATTCAAGATCGGTCAAACTCGTCGCCTTGATCCCATGGATCGAATCTGGGAACTCGGCGACGCCAGCGTTCCATTCGACTTCGATGTGCATGCACTTGTCACGACCGACGACGCACCTCGGCTCGAAGGCCTCCTTCACGAGCACTTTGCGCTCGCACAGGTAAACAAGATGAACTGGCGGAAAGAGTTTTTCCGTCTCGATCTTTCGGAAATCAAGCATGTCATCGACGGTATGGGAATTTCAGCCGAGTGGACGATGACTGCAACGGCACAGCAATTCCTCGAGACGCAGGCACTAGAGCGCCAACTGGAAGCCGACGCCGATTTCAGATCGCGATGGCTTCAAGAACAACGGGGACACGAATTCACTGAACTGGTTGCAGCTCGAGGCGGACTCGACGACGAAGATGATGACTGCGACGAATGACGGGACTGAGGCTGATGACTCCGCAGAAGCAGGACGTCGGCGTCGAAGACTCGGAAGTACAAGTTTTCATGCGGATCAACGATCGGTCATCCGATACACCCGACGCGCGGTGCTGCCGAAGATTGCGGCCTGTTCGTCATCGCTGAGGTTGCTACCGATCGTCGCACACGCATCGATCCACTGCGTGAGTCGCGCGCCCGAATTCGGCGCGAAACACACGGGCCAATTCGAGCCCCACATCATGCGCGCGGGGCCGAAACACGTGAGGCACCACTCGAACCACGGACGGACTTCGTCCGCTGTCAGTGCGCGCCCGGCGTTCTCAAACATCGCCGACCACTTCACAGCGATGTGAGCATGCCGCGCAACGCGTGCGAGAAGCCGCTGCCACTCCATGCGCTCGGGGCTCGACCATCCTGCCTTGATCGGCGGATTGCCGAGGTGATCAAGGACGAACTTCGCACCCTCGACTCTCTCGAGTACGCCCTCAAGAATTGCGAGATCCGTCCAACGAATGCAGAAGTCGAACGCGAGACGATGACTTCCGAGTCGATGCAAATCGACGATGAAGCGCTCGGTAGCGAACGGAATGTCAGCGCCGTGAAGGATGCGACGCGCGCCCGTCACGCCGCGGACTCGACCCACCGTTGCGATCTGTGCAAGGCACGCTTCGTCGTTGATTCCAAGCCCTGGCTCGATACCCGCGACACTCGCCCACGGAACTCCGCTCGCTTCGCCCCACTCCGCGAACAACTCCGCCTCGCGTCGCCGATCTGCGTGCGCCACGTCGGCCTCGACACAGACAAGTCCTCCGCGCGTGCCGCCCTCCGCGTGATAGCGCGCGAGATCAAATCTCCCCACGAATTGCGGCGCTTGCGCGAGCCATGGCGGGGCGAGCACTGCCGAGTCCCACACGTGAAGGTGCGCATCGGTCCAAGTTGATGGGATTGCAGCGCTCGCGGCGAGAGTCATCTGCGCAAGATAGCCGTCGCGCTACCCTGCACACATGCATTCGGCACACGCCACCGCGCTCAACCACTACATCACGCTCGGACGATCCGGCCTTCGCGTCTCGCCGCTCTGCTTCGGCACGATGACGTTCGGCCTCGAATGGGGATTCGGCGCGTCCGAAGATGTCAGCGTCTCGATGATCTCGCGCTACCTCGAAATGGGCGGCAACTTCTTCGACGCTGCCAACATCTATACGAAGGGCCACAACGAAGCGATCCTCGGCGAGTACTTCGCGACTGGCCCAGGCCGCGGAAACCGCGACCGTGCGGTGATCGCGACGAAATTCGGCGGCAATATGTGGCCCGGGGACCCCAACGGCGGAGGGAGTTCGCGCAAGTCGATGTTCAACGCAGTCGATCACTCACTGCGCCGCTTGAAGACCGACTACATCGACCTCTTGTGGTGCCACTTCCAAGACATTCACACGCCGATCGACGAGACCATGCATTCGCTCGACATGCTCGTGAAGCAAGGCAAAGTGCGTTACGTCGGTTTCAGCGATCACCCAGCGTGGGTCTGCGTTCAAGCGCAGTATGAAGCAATGTTCCGCGGTTGGACGCCGCTGATCGCACTGCAAATCGAGTATTCGCTGTTGCAACGTACCGTTGAGTATGACCTGATGCCCATGGCGCGCGCACTTGGCCTCGGTGTCACGCCATGGAGCCCTCTGCGTGGCGGCGTGTTGACTGGAAAGTTCACGCGCGCCAATCGTCCGCAAGACGACGGATCCACGCGCGTCCGCAGCGATTCGAAGTATCTCACGGAGTCGACGTACGTCCTCCTCGACGCGCTCACCGAGATCGCAGAAGCGCACTCGAACACAGAACGCCGCGCGACCATCGCGCAAGTCGCGCTGCGCTGGGTGATGGATCGCGCGGGAGTGACGAGCACCATCATCGGCGCACGCACGATGCAACAACTCGACGACAATCTCGCGGCGTGTTCGTTGCATCTCACCGCTGAAGAAACGAAACGGCTCGACACGCTGACTGAACCGCCATCGTGTTTCCCGCATGAATTCCTGTCGAATCTGATTCCAAACACGATTCAGGCCGGAACCTCGATCAACGGCCGTCACACGCAACCGTGGCCACTCGCGCCGCAGAATCCTTCGGAGCGCTGGTGATGTCGAGTGAGGCTGTCGCCAACATCGGGTTCGAAGCAAACTTCGACGGACTCGTCGGACCGACGCACAGTTACGCAGGACTCTCCTACGGAAACGTTGCGAGTGCGCGCAATCAGGGTGCGAAGAGTTCTCCACGACGTGCGGCGCTGCAAGGCCTCACGAAGATGGAGACGGTCGCCGCGCTCGGGCTTGTGCAGGGCGTCCTTCCACCTCACGAACGCCCGCATCTTCCGACGCTGCGCGCACACGGTTTCACCGGAAGCGACGCGGAGGTGTTGTCCAAGGTTGCCAAGGAAGACCCAGTGCTTCTCGCGCGTGTTTCAAGTGCGAGTGCGATGTGGACCGCGAATGCCGCGACCGTCCTTCCGAGCGCCGATACGCAGGACGGGCGCACCCACTTTGTCACTGCAAATCTGCGCGCGATGTTTCATCGCGCGATTGAGCCGCAGACGACTGCGCGCGCACTTCGCGCCATTTTCCGCGATCACGCGCGGTTCGAAGTCCACGAAGCTCTTCCATCGAGCATGGTCGAAAAAACTGGGAACGACTTCGGCGATGAGGGCGCCGCGAATCACACGCGTTTCACCGCTTCGACGGCCAATGGCGGTGGCGTCGCTGGAGTTCACTTCTTCGTCTATGGCGCCGCGCGCGAATCTGTGCGTGTTCCAACGAAGTTTCCTGCGCGACAAACGCGCGCCGCAAGCGAACAGGTCGCCGCGCTCAGCGGGGTCGACTTGAAGCGCTGCGTTTTTGCGCAGCAAAATGCGGATGCGATTGACGCGGGCGTCTTTCACAACGACGTGATCGCCGTTGGAAACGGCAACATGCTCTTCTGCCATGAAAGCGCGTTTGAAGATCGACGCGGCACGCTCGACGTGTTGCGCCACGCTGCCGGAGAAGCGTTCGTCGTTGCAGAGATTTCGCGCGATGAAGTGACGTTGGAAGAAGCGGTCAAGAGTTATCTCTTCAACAGTCAATTACTGACGCTGCCGAACAAGACGATGGCACTCGTTTGCCCGATCGAGTGCGAAGAGAATCCGCGCGTCAAGGCTGCGATCGATCGCGTGATCGCTGATCGCACAAACCCACTCGCACACGCGATGTACCTCGATGTTCGTGAAAGCATGCGCAACGGTGGCGGCCCTGCATGCTTGCGATTGCGCGTACCGTTGACGACCGACGGTTTCGCGGGAGTCAACCAAAGCGCGGTCCTCGACGCTTCAAAACTCGCGCAGCTTCGGGCGTGGGTCGAGCGACACTACCGCGAAGAACTTTCCGCAGAAGACCTCGCAGATCCTGCGTTACTCCGAGAATCTCGCGACGCGCTCGATGAACTCACGCGCCTCCTTGACCTTGGATCGATCTACGAGTTTCAGCGTTCCTGAGTTGCCGCGGACAATTTCTCGGTGCGCGAGCGCTCCGTCGGATATCTTCCGCCCATGCGACGAACGCCGATTTCCCGCGTCTTCCAGACACTCCGCTCGACACTGCAGCCCCGCCTTCGCGCTCCATCGTTTGCATGCACCGTGGCGACCACGCTCGCGTTGCTCATGCTCGGTCCCGTCGCGTGCGCAACGAAGCGCCCCATCGTGCCGCCCGACCAACTGACGGCACAAGGCGTTGAACGCCGCGCGGCGCTGCGCGCGGAACTCATGGAGAAATCTGCTCCGCTGATGATGCGTGCAGCACTCGGCCCGAAGGCGGACCACACGG
>JBEIJG010000307.1:0-4404 GCA_040380385.1 Phycisphaeraceae bacterium
CACACACCGGCCCCCCCCCTTATCCACTCGGCGGGTCCCCTAATAACCGTCCACAACGCGCCAAGTTGACGCTACGCTTCACCCGGCCGCTCAGTCGCGAGCGCTCAATTGACGTTCCCGCGTTTCCACGGCCAGCCCATGTGTTGCTGACGTGTCGCACATTCATCGCGCACGAGTTCGAATCGCAGTACATCGCGCACAACTTCAGGCTTGTAGGAACCAGGCACATCCGCGCACGTCGCGGTGTTCGAGAGATTCGTGAAGATCACGATCTCGCCGTTGTATGTCCAGCGTCCAACCGAATTGCCCGCAGGCTTCTCCCCGCGCGCGGGCACGTCGATCGAGAAAATCCCGGTGGGCTCGATGATCGCCGTCGCGCCGTCGAGTTCGCTCGTCCACGTTCCGACAAACGGTGCATCGGCGAGCGTCGCTGACTTCGTCTCACCTTCTGCGGTATCCACCGTGGAGGCACACGCACTCATCCATGCAAGTGAGGACGCGCATGCGAGGCTCCATACGAAAGAGAAATGCGCGGCGCGCGCGACATGCGAGGATCGAACGAACATAGGGGAATTCTCCGAACGACTCTCAAGCGAGTCGATTGTGTGTGCGTGCAACGTGCTCAAGATCCGCAAGGCGCATCGCGAGCAGTTCGCGCGTCGGCGCGACGACATTCACGTGCCCGACCTTTCGTCCGGCGCGCGGCGCCTTGCCGTAAAACTGCGCATTGGTGCCGGGAATCGCGAGGATGTCGCTGAGTGGCGGCAAGCCACCGATGAGATTGATCATCGCCGCTGGTTCCGGCGCGCCCGCGTCACCGAGTGGCAATCCAGCGACAGCGCGGATGTGGTTCTCGAATTGACTCGTGCGCGCGCCTTGAATCGTCCAGTGTCCAGAGTTGTGAACACGCGGCGCGATTTCATTCGCGATGATCGTGCCATCCGCCACGAAGAGTTCAAGCGCCAGTGTTCCGATATGGCCAAGTCCTTCGAGCACTTGCCGCGCGTATCGCTCGGCCGCGTGGGCGAGCAGATCCGAAATCGGCGCAGGTGCGATCGAGCGGAAGAGAATGCCCTGCGTGTGCAAGTTCTCGACGACGGGGTACACCATGCACGCGCCGTCCGCGCCGCGCGTGGCGACAACCGACACTTCGCGATCAAACGGCACAAACGCTTCGTAGATCGACGGCGCTCTGCCAAGCGCATCCCACGCGGCCGCCAGTTCTGCGGCGCTGCGCACCACGCGCTGCCCTTTGCCGTCGTATCCAAGCGAACGCGTCTTCAGGACGCCGTGTGTTCCAACCGCCGCGAGCGCGAGATCAAGATCGGCGGTGGTCGATACCGCAGCAAACGGCTGCACGGGTACACCTGCGTCCCGTAGAAACTCCTTCTCGCGAATGCGATCGCACGTCCACTCGAGTGAACGAAGCCCGGGGTGCACCGCACGCCGTGCGGCAACCGCAGCCAAACTCTTCGTCGGCACATTCTCAAACTCGAAGGTGACGACGTCGACTTCGTCGGCGAAGCGCGCGAGTGCTTCGAGGTCATCCCACGCGGCACACACATGACGACCAGCGACGCGCGCGGGCGCGTCGGGTGCGGGGTCGTAAAACACGCACTCGAGATCGAGCGGAATGGCCGCGAGCCCGAGCATTTGCCCGAGTTGTCCGCCGCCGAGGATGCCGATCTTTTGGACGCTCACGCGGGTTTTCCTGCGGCTGGCGCGGTGTTTCCAGGAATCGGGTTCGCAAGGACATCCGCCGTCTGCTTCGCGCGGAACGCCCCGAGCCGCGAGGCGATTCCGCCGTCGAGGTGCGAAAGGATGCTCGCCGCAAGAATGGCCGCGTTCACGGCACCCGCGCGTCCAATCGCGAGTGTGCCAACGGGAATACCCGCGGGCATCTGCACGATCGAAAGGAGCGAGTCCATGCCGTGGAGTGCCTTCGACTCGACCGGCACGCCGAGCACAGGCAGGTCGGTCTTCGACGCGCACATGCCCGGCAAATGCGCGGCGCCGCCAGCACCGGCGATGATGACCTTGAGGCCGCGTGCGCGCGCCGACGCGGCGTACTCGAAGAGGAGATCAGGCGTGCGATGCGCCGAGACGACGCGGGCCTCGAACGGCACCCCCAGCGACTCGAGCGCAGCGGAGGCGTGCTGCATCGTCTCCCAGTCGGACTGCGAGCCCATGATGATCCCGACCAGCGGTTGCGAGGCATCGTTCGGCATGGCGCGATGCTACGGGAAGCGGACGTGCATGTGGGTCGCGGACGTGCATGTGGGTCGCGGCGTGGGCAGTGCCGTCGGTGTCGGCAGCACCCTTGGTGTGGGCAGCGGAGGTGCTACCATCGGCACCCCGCCCAACTGAGTCGCCGATCCAACGACGGGTCGCCGGCACGGCGCGCGGGATCGCTTGGAATCGGTCGCGCTCCACGCAGGAACGATCGAGACCCAAACGGGGCACGGCGCCACGCGCCAAAGGAATCGCATGAGCTCGCTTCGCGTCAACGGCCAGTACGTCCTCATCAAAGATCCTGAGAAGAAGGACTTTGTTGCGTTTGTGAACCTCTGCATCGCGCGCGTCCAACCCGAAGGCTCGATCCCGCACCTCGCGGCCAACGTCCTCGCGGGGCTCCTCGCCGAGGGCAAGCCGCACACCGATCCCGTGGTGCAAGCGGGCTTTGAGGTGTGCTCATCACTCGGCATCAAGAATCTTTGGGTCGATGGCACGAGCGCCAACGTGACCGAAGAAGTCGCGACCGACGCGGCCGCCGGCATGGAAACCGCGTTTGGCTTCGCAGCGATTGAGTCGGGCCTCGCGATGGGTGCGGCGATGTGCAACGCCTTCCGCCGCACGATCCACGTGAATGACCAGGCTTACCCTGTCATCCGACAGGGTCGCGAGGCGATGGAGTCGATGGCACGACGGGTCTCCGCCGTGAAGCAGATCAACGAGCCCATCTTCATGACGGGCGGCCGTGTGCTTGGCACGCTCCTCAAGGAAGGGAAGTCGTACGACGACACCGAGGTCCGCACCGCCCTCTGCATGCTGTCGGACTTCGGCGTGACCCACGTCAAAATCGACCTCGAGAAGAGCACGCTTGGCTTCGGCGTCTTCAACCCAGCCAACGGCATGGCGAGCGCAATCCTGCAAGGTCTCGACGCGGAGAAGGTCAAGAAGGTGCGCGAGAGCATCGAGAAGGTGAACGAGCAGTTCCGTCAGTTCGCTGAGCGCATGTCGGCGGGCGAGCGCGCGCAGGCGCAGCAGCAGCAGCGGATCGCCGTTCCAGCTGTGATGGGAACGCGTCGTCGACGCTGAGTGAACAGCCCCGATTTCTCGCGAAGTTCCGCAGGAATTGCCGACATCCCCCGCGATGTCGGCTTTCATTTCATCCCCGCTTCGTGCCGCTGGTTGTTCCCGTCATTGCCTCGCGAACGCCGCCTCGCGCCCTCGCGCGCGGGTCGCTTCTTCGTTCCTCGCGCACGCGGCGGCCGCGGTCGTTGCGCTGATCGCAACCGCGGCGACGGCGTCACGAGCAGTTGCATCTGAAGCGGTCGCGTCTGAAGCGGGCATGTCGAAGAGTTTGCTGCGGAGTTCGGTGCACGAAACGCCGCTCGAGCGTCTCCAACACGCGCTGCATCAATTCACGATGTGGGCGAATTGGGCCGAGATGATCGCGGGCGTTGGCCTCGCGGTCGCACTCGCGTCGCTCCTTGCGTATCACCCGCGTTCGTCGCGACGTCGTGATCTCGCGGAGGCGACGGAAGAGCGTAAGACGCTCGTGATTCTTGGCGTGATTGGCGCGGTGGTCTCGGCGCTCGTGGTGATCGATCAGGCGATGGCGTTTGTGATCTTCGGTATCGGTTCGCTGATTCGCTTCCGTACCGTCATCGGAAACCCGCACATGACCGGCCGCGCGATTTTGGTCGTCGTGATCGGGCTCGCCTGCGGACTGACGCAGTTCATGACGGCGATCATCGTGGCCGCCGCGGGTTGGATCGTGATTTGGTGGCTGCACGCGCGACGCGCCGCGAGCATCAAGGTGCGCGTCCCTGCGGGTGCGGATCGCGCGAAGGCACAGTTGGTGGTGTCGGAAGCGTTGCGCGCGATGCGCTGCCGCGTGATTGGTCAACGCGTTGGCGGTTCGGGTCGCTCGTTCACGGTTGCGGCGAATGTCCCGTCGACGCTTGGCGATCAACTCGTGTTGGAGAGCCTCGCGTCGACGTTGCTCCCCGAGTTTGGCCGCTGCGAAGTCGAAATGCGCGGCGACTGAGCAAGGCAACCCAAGCGCAACGCTTCGCAAAAACGCTTGAATTCATGCGCTTTCTCAGGCGCTTTCTGACTCGCGCCATTGCGCGATGAGCTTCGCACGCTTCTCAGCGGGTAACGAGCGGAACTGATTCG
>JBEIJG010000308.1:0-4393 GCA_040380385.1 Phycisphaeraceae bacterium
CGCGGACCGCTGGCCGTGCCTTCGCGCGTCCGGCAATCCGCAAAGCGGCAACGCTCTTGGGGAGTCCGTTGAGGGATCAGTTTGAGGGCGGGCAACTTCCCGAAAAGTGGCCGTGCTTGAGTGTGGCTGAGTGCGATGTTTCACTCCGAAGTTCGTGTGACGCACGAGTTTGGAGTTCGCAGTATCGGTGTACACCGAGAGTGTTTCGGAGTCCCGCGCGGCGAGACTGACCGTCGGAGATTGAGTAAGTTTCTGAACGCGGCCGAGCCGCCGCAAAGGCAGAACGATGTTGGATCATGTCATGAACGTTGTTGATGTTCGCTTCGCAACCAACCTGGTCTCGCCCACGCTGGCGCAAGACGGCGTCCCGAAGGGCGTGAAGAACGAGGCGGCCACGGCTGCCGGAACTTCCGCGCCGGGGTCGACCACC
Organism: Phycisphaeraceae bacterium; assembly: GCA_040380385.1. Taxonomy (GTDB): domain Bacteria; phylum Planctomycetota; class Phycisphaerae; order Phycisphaerales; family SM1A02; genus QWPT01. Next base: position 431 of record JBEIJG010000308.1, read on the forward strand.
GGAACTGGAACGGATGCCGCGGCACGTCCGCAGGGCTTCGGAATCGAGCTCCTGCTCTTCGGCGCGATCATTCTCTTCATCGTTATGACGATCCTCGGTGGTCGTCGCGAGAAGAAGAAGTACGAAGCCATGCTCTCGAGCATCAAGAAGAACGACTCGGTCCGCACGGTCGGTGGCATCATCGGCAGCGTTGTGGAAGTGAAGCCAGACGTCGTCGTCCTCAAGGTGGACGAGAACTCGAACACGAAAGTCACCGTAGCGCGCAGCAAGATCGAAGCAGTGTTGAAAGAATCGGCCGCCTCGTAAGCCCTGTGATGCCCGTAAGCCTCGTAAGCCCCGTAAGCCTCGTAAGAACGGTGCGGCAGCTGAGAGATGGAGAGCGCTCTGGCCCGCGTTGCGCAGGTCGCTCAGAGTCGTTCTCAGGTGAGTTTGGCCTTGCGCGCTCAAGCGCACTTTGAAATCCGCTGCTTTTCCCGAAGCCTGTTCGCCGAAGACTGTTTCCCGAAGTTTGATCCTGAAGCCTGTTCCCGAAGCCTGTTCTTTGGATTCCGCAATGAAGAAAGTTTGGTTCCTCACGTTCGTCGTCGGACTCTGCGCCATTTTCGGCGTACTCCTCTCGCAGAAGGGCATTCGTCTCGGGAAGGACCTTCAGGGTGGCGTGAGCCTCGTCTATTCGGTCAAGATTCCCGACACGGGCGACTCGAACGCAGTCCTCGGGCAGGTCATCGACGTGCTCAAGCAGCGCGTGAATCCGCAGGGTGTTCTCGACATCGGGATGCAGCCGCAGGGCCGTGATCGCATCGAAGTCGTGATGCCGCTCCCGTCGGCTGAAGTGCGCGAACTCCAAGTGAAGGCGAAGACCGCGATCGAAGAACTGCTGACGAAGACGCAGATCTCGGCGAGCGATCTCGATGCAGCGCTCTTCTCCGGTCGAGCCGCCGCGCGATTTGGCGCGGTCAATCCGCAGGTCAATGCGCTTGAAGCGGAATGGCAGAACTATCAAGCGGCGAAGAAGGCGCTCGATGCGCTTCCACCGGAAGCTCCTGCGAAGGAGCGTGGACCACTCGAAGACAAACTCGTCGCAAGCGAACTGCGCGTCGAGCAACTGAAGGCCGACATCCTTTCGAAGACGCTGCCTGCGCCGCGACTCCAGCGCGCGTTGCAACTCTCGACCGCGCCTGCGGCGGTTCGCGATGCTGCGGGCGACCCTGTCGTCGGCGCCGACGGCAAGCCTGAAATGGGCCCAAGCCCGCGCGAGAAGGAACTCGCGGCGATCAAGGCCGACTTCCCGGCGCTTGCCAGCGAACTCGATGCACTCGTGGTGGCGAACGATGCGTACCTCTCGAAGCGAACCGGCCTCGACGATCCCGAAGACTTGATGCGCCTGATGCGCGGTGCGGGCGTTCTGGAGTTCCGCATCGCAGTGCGCAACTCGAACCCAACCGGCTTCAATATTGAAGAACTTCGTCAAGACCTCGCCACCAAGGGTCCAGGCGCTGGTGAACCGGGCCGCGCCCGTTGGTTCAAGGTGAACGACCTCAAGCAGTGGTACGACAAGCCAGAGCAGCTCCAATCGCTGCGCGCAGATCCGGTCGGCTACTTCGCGTCACGCTACGACTTGGTCGCGGGGCAGTTCGGTGGCGAGTCGTACCTGCTTCTCAACGACAACGCCGCAAAGTCCATGACGCACGACGACGGCGGCGCATGGGGCCTCACCAACGCCTACAAGACGGTCGACCCGCGCCTCGGTGGTGCAGCAGTGGCGTTCCGTCTCGACGCCGCGGGTGGCCAGCGTATGGCGCGCCTCACCGGTGCAAACCAAGATCAGCCGATGGCGATCGTCCTCGACGACGAAGTCTTCAGCGCTCCGACCTTGAACGCGACCATCAGCGACAACGGCATCATCACCGGCCAGTTTGACGACGCCGCGATCAGTTACCTCATCCGCGTGCTCACCGCCGGCAGCCTCGAGGCGAAGGTTTCGAGTGACCCAATCTCGGTCAACATCCTCGGGCCGTCGATTGGTGCGGACAATCTCGAAAAGGGTCTTGAGGCGACGATTCTTTCCGTCGCGATCACCTGCATCGTGATGTTGGCGTACTACTTCCTTGCAGGTCTCGTCGCCGATTTCGCGCTCGCGATCAACACGCTCTTCATCTTCGGCCTCATGGCACTTGTGGACGGAACGTTCACGCTGCCGGGTCTCGCGGGTGTCGCGCTCTCGGTTGCAATGGCGGTCGATGCGAACGTGCTCATTTACGAACGCGTCCGTGAAGAACTCGAGAAGGGCAACCATCTTGGAACGGCCATTTCCGAGGCGTATCGTCGCGCGCTTAGCGCAATCATCGACGGCAACATCACGAACCTCATCGTCTGCATCGTGCTGTACAAGGTTGGTGCAACAGAAGTGAAGGGCTTCGCCCTCACGATGTCGATCGGCGTCATCACGACGCTGTTCACCGGCATCTGGGTGACGCGCGCGATCTTCGAAACCATGCTCGCCGGTGGACTTCGCAAGTTGCCGATGCTCCCGACGGTCGTGCCCGCGATTTCTCGCGCACTTCTTCCGAAGGTCGACTGGATCGCGCTGCGTCCGGCGCTGCTTGGTTTCAGCGGCGTGCTTGCACTCATCTCGGTGGTTGTCGTGATCGCGCGCGGAAACGACATCTTCGAGACCGAGTTCCGTGGCGGCGTTTCGATGACGCTCTCAACGCGTCCGGCCACCTCGGGCGAACTGCAGGCTGTCGACGGCCACCTCGGTCTGACGCGCCAAGCGGTTGAAGATCGCGTGCGTGAGATTGGTAAGAACGCAGGCGACGACAAGATCGTGGCGCAGTTAGCGAACGCCAACGTCCTGACGGTTGGACAAGAAACGAAGGACGGCCTTGCGTCGAGCTTCCAGATCCGCGTGGGTAACCCGCCGAGCATGGATGGCGCGGATGAGTCGCGCATCAGCCGTGACGTGCAGGAAGCGGTCGTCGTCGCGTTTGCGAAGGACCTCGATGTTCGCCTGCCGCTCGAGTTCACGAACTCCGAGAGCGACGATCACACCGCGGTGACGCGTCCGCTTGAGAAGGCTCTCGTGGGCTCCTCCATCGGTCGTCCCAACGCCTCGAGCGAGCCTGTCGGCGAGTTCCGTGGCGGCGTCGCGATCGTGATCGACGGCCTCAAGACGCCAATTACGGCGGCCGATGCGGCGGAGCGCATTCGCCGCATGCGTGCGCAGCCCGACTGGTCGTCGACGGCCGGTCGCCCGACGAAGGTCCTCGGCCTCGAAGCCGCCGATCCAGCGAACCCGACGGGCCCGCAGAAGGCGCTCGTCGTGCTTGTGAACGACGCAGAGATCAATGCGACCAAGGTCGACCTCGAGACGTGGGATCGCAACCTCGCGAGCAAGGAATGGGATCTCGTCCGTCAGGCACTGACCCAGCAGGCGAGCCTTGACCAAGTTTCGAGCTTCAGCCCGGTCGTGGCGGAAAACCTCGCGGCAAGCGCGGTCGTCGCCGTCGTCTTGAGCCTCATCGGCATGCTCGCCTACATCTGGGTGCGATTCGGAAGCTTCCGCTTCTCAACCGCCACGGTCGTGGGCGTCACGTTCAACGTCATCGTGTGCCTCGGCTTCCTCGCGATCTCGATCCCCGTCGCTCAGACGGGCTTCGGTACCGCCCTCTACATCGAGCAATACCGCATCGACCTCAACGTCGTCGCAGGCCTCCTGACGATCATCGGCTACTCGCTGAACGACACCATCGTCATCCTCGACCGCGTACGTGAGAACCGCGGCAAGCGCGCGTGGATCAGCCGTGAGACGGTGAACCTCGCGATCAACCAAACGTTCAGCCGCACCGTCCTCACCGGTGGTAGCACGCTGGCGACCGCGATCATTCTCATCGTCCTCGGTGGCACGGGCATTCGGCCGTTTGCGTACACCTTCCTGATCGGCCTCATCGCAGGTACGTTTAG
>JBEIJG010000309.1:0-4393 GCA_040380385.1 Phycisphaeraceae bacterium
GAAAGCACTTGGTGGGCCATGTTGCAGAGACCCACGACTGCTTCCGCTTCATCGATCGAGAGTTCACTGTGGCGGCCCGACAATTCGAGCGCCTTGTCATCGACCCACTTGATGCGCCGCAGATCGCGGACGACCGACTTCCACAAGTCACCGTTTGGATTGATCGACTTGCCATCGGCGCCCTGCACGACGAATCCGACGAAGGTGACCGAGCCACCCTTGCCATCGCGCACGATGTCGAGGTACGCGCGATGAATCGAAACCGAGTGGCGCGCGAGGATCTTGGCCGTGCGCTCGAGCATTGTGCGCGTGCGCGCGTTCTCGACGACGACCACGATGCGGCTCATCGTCGGATGTGATTCAGGCTCGAGTTCGACCGCGGTTCCGTCGGTTCCCGACACGCGGCTGTACAACTTCCAGTGCGCTGCAACGCGCAACGGCGTGCAAGTCAGCACGTATTCCGCAGAGCAGCCGGCGAAATAGTTCGAAATCTGATCCGGCGTCCAATCGAGTTTCTGTTCCTTCGCGTAACGAATCGTGTCGGTCAACTTCGCGGATTGGCGCGGGTCGCGACTATCGAACGGCTCGGGGTCGCCGAAGACGAAGGTGTCGAGGACGAGGTTGCCGTCGAAACTGGAGTGGATCTTTGCCGCGCGCAGCGAACGGTCCATTGGCAGTTGCGAAACGAGCTCCGCGAGGATGCCCGGATAGTTCGCGCTCTTGATCAGCGTCAGTTGACGCCCATCTTCGCTCTTCAGCGTCAGATCGATCGGACGGTCCGAAGCCTTCGCCGCGATGATCGCCCGCAAGTGGGCCAGCTGGCTCGCGCGATCCGTGTCTTGGAAGTACATCGGAGGCATTTGCGACACGAACCACGGCACGACGCTTTCTGCGGTTGCGCGGAAGCTGCTGGCGAGGGTGTCGATGATCGAGCTGGCATCCGGCGTCGTGCTCGGCTGCGAAGAAGGCGCGGTGGTCATTTCGTGTATGTTCCGTCTGAAAGGAAGCGTGCAGGATAGCCAAGCGGCGGCTGTCGACGGGCGCGTTTCGACATGGTCGGAAGTGGCCGAGCAAGACACATGCGGGCAATTGTCATCGGCAACTTCGATGGTGTTCATCTCGGACATCAGCGCCTTTTTGCTGCCGCACGCGCGCGAGCGGCAGAAGTTTGGGCGGTCACGTTTGAGCCGTTGCCAGCCGCGGTTTTGCGGCCCGACGTGCCGATGGGGCGGCTGACTCCGGCCCAGGAACGCGCAGAGCATCTGCGTGCGCTCTGCGGAGTTCGCGAGGTGATGGAACTCGAACCGACGCCGAAACTTCTCGGACGCACGCCGGAGCAGTTCATTGAGGCCCTCGCGCAGAACGTCGCCTTCGACCTCGTCGTCGAGGGTCCCGACTTCCGCTTCGGCCGTGCCCGCGCTGGCTCCGTCGAAACGTTGCGGGAACTTGGTGCCTCGCGCGGTTTTGCGATCGAAGTTGTCGACGCGGTTGAGGTCGAGCTCAGCGACGGCTCGCGCGTCGAAGCGCGCAGTTCGATGGCCCGTGCGCTCCTCGCCGAGGGGCGTGTCGCCGACGCGGCGCAGGTCTTTGGTCGCCCGTACGAGCTCCGTTGCCCCACGACCCGCGGCGACCAACGCGGCCGCACGATCGGTTGGCCGACCGCCAATCTCGACGCGACCGGCCGCATTCTGCCCTCCGATGGCGTCTACGCGGGTGAAGCGACGCTCCCCGATGGACGCATCGCGATCGCCGCCATCTCCGTGGGCACCAAGCCAACCTTTGGTGAGAGCGCTCGCACGTGCGAAACGACACTGCTTACACAAAGCGGTCAGCCCATCGCGCTTCCGCTCGACTGGTACGGCTGGCCGCTGCGCCTGCGATTCCATGAACGCATCCGAGGCATGGAGCGGTTTGACGGCCTGTCCGCGCTGCTCGAGGCGATGGAACGCGATCGCGGAGCAATCGTGCATGCCATGCGTTCGCACGAAGGATTGCGGTAGCATTTCCCGCGCGCAATCGCGCTCCCTGATGCATTACGCCACAAACACCACCATCGATGCGCTCGCGCGTGAACTCCGCGAAGCGAAGCGCGTTCTCGTGACAACGCACCAGAAGCCCGATGGCGACGCGATGGGTTCGGTGCTCGCCGTGGTGCGAGCGTGCGCGGCGGCGGGGGTTCATGCCGAGGGTTGGGTCGTTGATCCGTGCGAGGGAAATCTGCGCGCCTTTGAGGGCGCGACGAAAGTCACGCACGTTGATCCGCGTGCGCCGCAGCTTCCTGAGGGCGACTTTGATCTCATCGTCGTGGTTGACACCGGCGCGTGGACGCAACTGGAAGTGATTGCACCGTGGCTTCGCGAGCGCGCCGATCGGGTGATCGGGCTCGATCACCATGCACGCGGCGACGACGTTGCGGCCCGTCGCGTGGTCGATGTTTCGTGCGGGTCGTGTACTGCGCTTCTCGTGGGGCTTGTGGAGGAGATGAACATCGACCTCTCTGCCGGAGCCGATGGCGCTGGCCGCCATTCGATCGCGGAGGCGCTCTACATGGGACTCGCGACCGACACCGGTTGGTTTCGGTTTCCCAACGCGCGTGCTCGGGAGTTTGAACTCGCCGCACGGTTGCTTGCAGCCGGTGTCGACAAAAACGCGATGTATCAGCAGCTCGAGCAGTCGAGCCGCGCAGAGCGGATGCTGCTGCAGGCACGCGCACTTTCGAGCCTTCAGTTCGTACAGGCATCCGCTTCGATCGGCGGCGGACAGATCGCGTTGATGTCGCTCGCTGCGCGTGACTTCACAGACACCGGCGCTCTTCTCGAAGAAACCGCAGGGATTGTGAATACGCCGATGGAGATTGCATCGGTGCGTGCGTCGGTGTTGGTCGTCGAAGATGCGGCAGCGGGGGTGACGAAGTTGAGTTTCCGCTCGAAACCGCCCGCGATGGACGGACGCTTCATCGATGTCAACGAACTCGCGGCGCGCTTCGGCGGCGGCGGGCATGTGCACGCAGCGGGTGCGAAGCAGCGTGCTGCGCTCGATGCGGTTGCGGCGGCTGTGATTGCAGCAGTGCGCTCCTGACGCGCGGATTGGACATGGCCGACGCGAGGTAGGCGCAGAAGGACCGACGACGCGTGCCGAAAATGAAAGACGCCCCACCGAAGCGGGGCGTCTTGTGATGGTGAACGAACGCGTCGGATTCGCTTAGCGGCGACGACGCGACGCGAGGCCAGCAAGACCGAGGAGCGCAATCGCACCCGGCGCCGGAATCGTCATGAACATGTCCTTCGCCGAACCATTGGCCGTGTAGGTCGTGGTGACCTGACGGTTGATCAGCGCCGTGAACGACGCATATTCGGCGATGCCGGTGATGTTCCCGCTGTTCGTATTCGTTCGGTAGAACTTGCCGCCATACGACCAAAACGAGTCGTCGGTGCCGTAGGTCACGCCGTAGTTGTAAACAGTCCCGGTGTTCGAAAGCAGATTCGCGAACGACGTGTAGACCTTGACTTGGCTGCTGCCGCTGTTCGAGTTGTTGCGGTAGAAGTTGCCCTCGCTGTCGGCCCAGAAGTCGTCGGTTGTGGCCCACAACTGCGACAGGTTGTGCGTCGAGAGAACATTGCCGGTCAGCACATTCTGAATGCTCGTGCCGTACCGATAGATCTGGTTGATGCCCGACGAGGTCTGGCTCGTGCGGTAGTACTCGGTACCGTCGGTGAAGAAGTAGTCGGCGACGAAGGCGACATTCGCACTGAACGCTAGCGAAGTGTGGGCGGCCGCCGTGTTGGCCGAGGCCATGTCCTGAATCGATGAGAACCCGAGGAGTGTCGTGTGCTGATTATTCGACGGGTTCGTGTACCCGCGCATGAAGAGCAAGTTTGCGTTTGCAGTCGATGCGCTCGCGGCGGTCATGGCGAGGACGAGGGAGGCGATGTGATTCTTGATCATGGCTTTGGACTCAAACAAATTGCCCGAAACGAAGACCCAGTAACGCCTGTGCTCCGGCACAGGTGCGTCTACGTGCACATGCAGATATCAAGTGAGAGATCGAGGTCGTCAAGCTGTGCGGGTCGAGAGAGAAGTCCGTGGGCATGCTGAGTTCGGCCACGGACCCCGTCGATAGGTGGAAACGATCCACTCATCTACTGTTGGAGGCGCAAAAGCGCGCCGAACCCTGTCACGCGAACATGCGGAAATCTCGAAGTTGTGAACCGTCTGCACGCAACTTTGTTCCAGCCGGTTCGGCGTACTCCAGCGCGCTTTCGCGGGCGCATTCGCAGTCCCGCCCGCAGTCCAGCCCGCAGTCCCGCCCGCAGTCCCGCCCGAAAGACCCACTACGAGCCGTTCGACGAGCGCCGTGGACGCTCTTTCGTTGAATGAGGTCCGCAGAATGCTC
>JBEIJG010000310.1:0-4384 GCA_040380385.1 Phycisphaeraceae bacterium
CGATGGGACGATTCAACATCGACGACATTCTCCGGCAGCTCTCGGAGCCTGATCCCAAGGCGCCGCAAGAGCGCATGCCGCAGGAGAAACTGGCTGACCGCACGATGGATCGTGCGGTTGCGCCGTTGGAAGCGGCCACGGGCGCATCTTCCAACACGTCGGGCACGCCAAGTGCGTCGAATATCCCGAGCGCTTTCGCCGCGAGCACATCTGTAAAAACGTCGAATGTTACGGGAAACGCGAGCGCGACCACGCAGCAGATGCCTTGGCCAAATCAGGGGAAGTCGTCGCCATCATCCTCTTCATCCGCTTCTCTCTCGCCGACTTCGGCGCCGTCTCCGTCGTTCGGCCAGTCGCCGATTCAGGTGTCGAATCTCGGCGCCCATCAGGCATCGACTCGGCCAGCATCAGAACTCGACGCGGCGATGAGCGACCTGTACGTTCCGGAGGACGATCTCGACGCGCCAAGTGCGACGCTTGAGTCGCTTCTTGCCGAACGCGGCATTGCGACAGCGGAGCAGTTGCTCGGCGCGGCGCGACTGCAGAAGCAGGCGCCAGGCCGCAAGCTTGTCGACATTTTGAAGGAGCAGGGCGTTGATGAGCACGCGGCGCAATCGGTCGTCGCGGAGCTTGCGCGCATGCCGTTCGAACGGATCGACGCGAAAGCGCCGAACGCGTTTGATCGCGCACTCGTCGGGCAGCTTTCGGCGGAATACTGCCGCGCGAATCATGTGCTGCCGCTGCGACGCGAGGGCGGTCGCGTCATCATCGCAACCGCGAGCCCCGAAGATGTGTTCGTTCTCGACGAAGTGAAACGCAAACTTTCGCTGCAGGCCGTTCGGCACGTACTCGCGACCGCAGGCGATATCACGGGTGCGCTTCAACACGCGAACGAAGCGGCGGAACGTTCGAAGGCCGACGACTTCGACCTCGAGTCGATTCTCTCTGGCGTTGGTGATGAGGAAGACGTTGAGATCGAAAAGGAAGACGTCAACGAGCGTGACATCGAGGCGGAAGCCGAGAGTTCGCCGGTCGTCAAGTACGTCAACCACATCATTCAGTTGGCGCTGAAGGAAGGCGCGTCCGACATTCACATCGAGCCCGACGAGAAGGTGCTCAAGGTGCGCTTCCGCATCGACGGCATTCTCTTTGAAATGCTCACGCCGCCGCGCAAGATGCACGCCGCGCTTACGAGTCGCATCAAGATCATGTCGAATCTCGACATCGCCGAGCGTCGCCTTCCGCAAGACGGCCGCATTCGCGCGACGGTGCTCGGTCGCAAACTCGACTTGCGCGTGTCGACCGTGCCAACGCCGAAGGGCGAGAAGACGGTCATGCGTATTCTCGACAGTCGTTCGATCAACGTATCGCTCGACGATCTCGGTTTCTCCGAAGACGCGCTCACGATCTGGAAGAAGCAGATCGAGCAGCCCCACGGCATCATTTTGGTGACTGGTCCGACGGGTAGCGGAAAGACGACGACGCTGTATTCATCGATTCGCCAGATGGACACGCGGCGCATGAATATCTCGACCGTCGAAGATCCGATCGAATACAACCTGCAAGGCATCACGCAAATTCAAACGCACGAGAAGATCGGCATGACCTTCGCGAAGGCGTTGAAGGCGCTCTTGCGACAGGACCCTGACGTCGTGATGCTTGGCGAAATTCGCGATCTCGAGACTGCGTCGACCGCGATTCAAGCGGCGTTGACCGGCCACCTTGTGCTTTCGACGTTGCACACGAACGATGCGCCGAGCTCGATCACCCGCATGATCAATATCGGCGTCGAGCCGTTCCTTGTTGGCGCGGCGCTCAACGCGGTGCTTGCACAGCGGCTCGTGCGCAAGATTTGTCCGAAGTGCGCCGAGGATCGTCCGATCGATCCAGACATCGCTGATTTCCTCGTGACGCACGGCATCACAGGGCCAACGATTCGCGCTGGACGCGGTTGCGGTGCGTGCCGCCAAACTGGTTACGCGGGCCGCTTGGGCTTGTACGAATTGCTCATGCTTGACGACTTCCTGCGCGACAAGATCGCGGCGAATCCGAACGTCGTTGAGTTCCGTCGCCTCTGCGTGGAGCGCGGCATGAACACGTTGCGTGAAGACGGATTCGCGAAGGTTCGCTCTGGAAAGACGACCGTGGAAGAAGTCCTCAGCGTGACCGAAGCGACGATTTGAGGCGCTGCGACGCTCGAACGCGGTCTACTGCGCGGCTTCGGCCGTCACGCGGACCGTGACTGTGCGCGTGATCGTTGGTGAAATCCACTGCGCGGCTTCGATCGTTTTCGGCGACGAGATCATGCCTGTTGCAACCGGCGGAAGGATGCGGACTGTGTAGGTCGAGGCGAGTTCATACGTTCCTGGGGCGAGTTGGCCGATGGGCGCGCTTGGAAGAACGGTGCAGACTTGAAACCCGTAGAGCTCGTACTGATTCGTGTCGTTCGAGTTGACGAGGGTCACGGATCGGCCATCGGCAACGTTGGTCGCGGTGATTTCGCCGCTCTCGATCATGAGGAGCAGCGGAATAGACGTCTGCTCCTTCGGTAAGCCGGCGGCGAGTTTCGCAACGACGTCGGCCCCATGAGTGACGACGGCATCCGAGCGAAGTGTGACCTCCGGCCAACCTCGCGATGTGGTCGCGAGCCACCCAGTGGAGGGAACGCTAGAGAGCACCGGCGCAAGTGAGTGCTCATCAAGTGCCGCGATGGTTTCGAGAGTTGGTATCACACTGGCTTGACTCGGAATGATTCCGAAGGGGTTGCGTTCCGACCATGCGAGGATTGCCGCCGTCGCAGCGAGGTTCTCATCCTGCGTGAGCGTGCGGCGTCCGAGCGCGTCGATGAACCCGTGCGCCGAACCGATGCTGCCATCGATCGCTAGGATCAGGACGGACGTCGGAAGAAGTTGGACCGCCCGTGGCGCGAGATAGAAACCCCAGAGGAACGCAAGGGCAATCGTGGCGAGGTTCACGTAGCCCACGAAACCGGAACTCGTCGGACTGCGCACGAGATTCGTTCGGACCGCACCGACCCTCGTCAGATCACTTCCGCATTCAGTACAAACCGCTGTGCGCGCGAGATCGTTGATGACGTACTGGCACTTCGTGCAGACGATGCTTCTGCCGACGATGGGTTCTGAACGACGCGCGAGCCAGCTGTTGATCCTGAGAATGTAGAAGCTCGGGATCCACGCGATGGCAGCCCATCCCGCGGCGATCCAAACCAGCAGGATCGATGCGATTTTGGTGAGTGTGGAAGTCGCAACGCGTACTGGCTTCGGCCACGCATCCTGTTCGTCGGCTCGCAGTCTGCGAAGCGGAGACCAGCCGCGCTGAGGAATGCCGCGGCGTCGCGAGTCGGCGGCGAGCGCGCGGCGAAGTTCCTCGGCGACATCATCGACCCCAACAGCTTCTGACTCGAAGATCCTGAGGATCGTGTGTTGCTGGCACGCGGCCACGCGGTGATTACATGTTGCGAGCCCCGCAGCATCGAACGGCTTCAGGCAATCCGGGCACACGCATCCTTGAAGCGCCCAGACCGAGTCGCCGCGACGGCGGAATGCGATCATGGCTCGGACTTGAGCTACATGGCCTCGTCCAAGCGCAAGCATGAGAACCAGGGGCAGGCACGCAGCGCTTGCGAGGATGAGGACACCGTAACTATCCGTGAGACGACTGAAACCCCGACTGACGCCGAGGCTAGTCACGAAGTAACCGACGACCCAGGTGATCAGTAACAGAAGAGGTATGGACGCCAGTATCGTTCCCACGCCCAACATCATCACACGCTTTCGGCCACGCACGTACGCGTCCCACTCTTGCTTCGGGATCGACCAGTGCGCGCGGGCTTCGGGCGCGAGTTGGAGGTCGGGCGGGGCGTCGGCAGTCATGTGCGCAGGCTACCGAGGGATATTCGCATGTCCATGCGAGAATGACAAAAGGAGTGCGGGGCCGCCCGAAGGCGGCCCCGCGTATTGCTGGACTCAATCTGAAGAGTGCGCCGTCAGTTGCAGGGGCCCCAAGACGCAAGCACGATGGTGAGATCCGCTGCGTTGATGACTCCGTCCGCGTTAATGTCTGCATCCGGGAAGACCGAGATCGGCCCCCAGAAACTCAAGAGGATCGAGAGGTCGGCACCGGCGACTTGGCCATCCTTGTTGAGATCGGCGATGCATTGGCACTCATCCGGAATGCCGTCCTGATTGATGTCGGGCGCGCCCTTTGCGATTTCGCAGATGTCGATCGTGTCGTTGGCGTTGCAGTCGGTCGCCGTGCCTTGCGCGACGTCGAATTCATCGGGGATCGAGTTCGAGTCACAGTCGGTCTGGCATGAGTCGGGCACGCCGTTCTCATCGACGTCGGCCGCGCTGCGCACGATGTC
>JBEIJG010000311.1:0-4377 GCA_040380385.1 Phycisphaeraceae bacterium
ATGGCAAGGAGGCGAGACGAAGCTGTATCCGCAGCGATACAGCGAGTCGAAGGCGACGCTGCCAGCTGGGATGTCGCGTGGATCGACGGCCGGGGATCCGTCAGACAGAACCTAGCCCGCGTCGAGCAAAGTCACCCTGCGGTGAGGCTGCCATCGACCGGAATCGCCAGACGGCCGGCGAGAGCTGCCCGTTGCATCGCGAGCCAGTCGGTGCGCGTATGAAGAAATCGCCCGATGGAAACCCCGTCGAGCAGAATCGGAACGAGCAATGGAAGTCCTGCGAGCAAATCGTCGGTGATGGGGGCGACGGTGTCCTTCACAAAGCACCCGCGGTCGTCGAGTTCGCGGTAAACCTGAAGTGGCGCAAGGTTGCGTTGAAGAAAGAGCTCTGGCGGCTTGGTTTGTTGCGTTTCCGCAGCGGTGGTGTCCAGCTCGATCATGACGGGGGCCTCACGCCCGCACCACCAGCACACGGGTTCGCCGGGCATGGCGATCGTGCCTGGTGGCATCACCGCAAGGCTGCCCTGTTGAGAGCGCGGGGATGCGCCTTCGTTCGTTGCGTCGGGAGCGAGGCGCAAATCAAACGCGGGGACTTCGATCGGTTCAGTTCCGCCAACAACGAGCGTTTCAAGGCCCGCGTAGATCGACACGCGCAATGCGCGCTCGGCGGCTTCGCAGGCATCGAGAAACTCGTTCGGCCACTCTTCTCCGCGCCACAGTTGGTCGAGTTCGGTCGCCGCGCGTCGGATCGTCATCTCCGCGATCGTTCGCGCGTGCGGTCGCTCCGCCTCCGGAACTTGCGCGAGTTCCCCGAGTGCGGCGGTCGTCGCTTCAATCGCGATCAAGTGCGCGATCGAGTCGCGCAAGCGCGTATCGCTTGGCGGAATCGCACGACTCGCGCGTGCGAGTTCGGTCCAACGTGCGACGAGGGCGATCCACGCGATCGGTTCAAGTGGCGTCGTCATACGTTGAAGTCTTCCGCACGCATTTCGAGTTGACCACCGCGCAAGCGAAGTGGTGCTGTCGGCGTGCGTGCCTCCGAAAGCGTCAGGCGCGCGGCGAGCGTCGGGAGTTCCGCTTGCCATGCGCCGCGCACGATGTCGGGCGCGTTGCATTCACGCGAAAGATGCAGCAAAACGACGTGTGCAGGTTGATCGGGCCACGCAATCGCGCGGACTGCTTCGATGCATTCGCGATTCGAGAGGTGGCCTTTGCCGCCCATGATGCGGTCTTTCAACATGCGTGGACGGCTCGATGCCTCTTGCAACTGTGGGTCGTAGTTCGATTCGATCGCAAGGATGTCGACGCCACGCATCGTGTCGACGAGTCGATCGGAAACGCGACCGATATCGGTTGCGAAGCCAAGCGTCCCCGCAGGTGTTTCAAAGCGAAACGCGACGGTTCCGCCTTCGTCATGCGGATTTTCGCATGGCTGCACATCGATTGGTCCAAGTGAGAATCCCTCGCCGCGCGCATCAAAGGCATCGATGTTCATGTCGGGATAGCCGCGCACAAGTGCGTCGCGTACATGTCGCCGTGCGCAACGCAAACGTATGCCGGTTTCCATCGCGACACGTGCCCAGCCAGCTTGAGCGTGGTCGTTATCGAAATGGGTGAAGAGAATCTCCTGCGTTTCTGCGAGATCGAAGCCAAGTACGGAAAGTTGTCCGCGCACCATGCGGGGGGAGAGGCCTGCGTCGATAAGGATTTGCCGACGAAGTTCGGGCGTCGTCACGCGCAGAAGCGATGCATTTCCCGACGAGCCGGAGCCGAGGACCACGAACTCAAGCAACGCATGCGCACTGCGCACTTGTCGGATCGAGGAGAAGAGTGGTCCGAGTGCTGCGTGGGTCATCGCGGTCTCAATGCGTACATCTCTACTCACATCACTGCGTGTTTCCCCGCGTGTTTCACTCGCCACTCTCGCCGCCGGCACCGCTCGTGTCGCGTGCGTGGGTCACGCGGCCGTGTCGCGTTGCAACACCGCGCTTCGATGCCGCGATAAAAGCGAGCATTTCATCAGCCATCGGATGTCCCGCGAATGCTTGCAAGGCTTCGATGCGACGCGAATACACCGTACGACCGCGCACGAGCATTCCGTAGAACGTCTTCACCATGTCCATGTCAGACGGCTGAAATCCAGCGCGCCGCATACCGACACGGTTGTACGAACCGATGTAGTTGAAATTCGTCGCGGTGAAGAACGGGCAGACATCCTTCGTCATACCGACGAGTCCGCCGATCATCGCACCGCGACCGATGCGTGTGAACTGCTGAATTCCAGCGCCACCGCCGGTCACCACACGGTCGCCGACTTCGACGTGGCCCGCGAAAAGGGTGTTGTTCGCGAAGGTGCAGTCATTTCCGATTTGAACATCGTGCGCCGCGTGCGAGCACGCCATGAACATGTTCCGACTTCCGACGCGCGTCGGGCGATCGTCGCGCGTTGCGCGATGGATGGTCACGTGTTCGCGAAACGCATTGTCGTCGCCGATGACCGTGCCCGAGCCTGCTTTGTTGGCAGGGAAACTGCGATCTTGCGGCGCAAAACCGATCACCACTCCAGGGAAAAACGTGTTTCCACTCCCCACGACGAGCGGTCCCTGCAGCTGGACGTTCTGAAGGAGCACGCAGCCCGTGCTCAGCGTGATCGCGCCACGCAGGACGCAGTACGGTCCGATCTCAACATCGTCGGCGAGTTGGATTTCGCCTTCGAGAATTGCGGTTGGGTGAATCTTTGGCACGCGCCGATTGTACGGAAACCGCCTGCGCCCGTACGCTCCTCGCCTCGATGCTCCAACTGCTGGAGAGGCTTGACGTAGGAGTTTGACGGAGGAGTTTGACGGAGGAGTTTGACGGAGGAGTTTGATGGAGAAGCTTGCGGGCAACGCGCATGTCGAAATCTTCGACCTCGGTCGCATCGGATACGCCGATGCGCTCGCGTTGCAGCGTGAGGCACATGCGCGCGTCGTCGCAGCGCGTGATGCGTATGCGTCGCGTGGCGATCCATCCGAGGATTGCGCGCCTGCACCGTTGCCCGTCTTTCTCTTGGAGCATGCTCCCGCGGTCGTCACCGTCACGCGGCGGCCCGACGCTGCGAGCCATGTTCTTGCGAGCGACGCGTTGCTTGCATCCCACGGCATCGAGCGCGTCGAAACCGATCGCGGCGGCGACGTGACGTACCACGGGCCGGGACAACTCGTCGCCTATCCGATTCTCGACATCGAACGGCTTGGATTGCGCGTTCACCCCTACGTGCGGTTCCTCGAGCAGTGCATCATCGACGTACTCGCTGAGGACGGCTTAGAGGGGATGCGTGACACCTCTGCGACCGGAGTTTGGATTGGAAGCGGGGGCGTTCCGGATCGGAAAATTGCGGCGATCGGCGTGCGGCTCTCTCGCTTCGTGTCGTTGCACGGTTTCGCGTTGAATGTGTCGCCAGATCTCTCGCATTTCGGGTTGATCGTGCCGTGCGGATTGACGCGACCGGTGACCAGTATGCAGGCCGAATTGGGCGCGCGGGCGCCGTCGATCGATCTCGTGAAGCGGCGCGTTGCAGCGTGGTTCGCGCGCGAGGTTCCTCAGCGCGTCGAAGAGGCGATGCGCGCGGACAAGGCATGAGCTCGTCGCATGAGGCGTGCATCGCGAGTGAGTACACTCGCGGCATGAAGCGCATGCACACGTTCGCGTTGGCCCTCTCCGTCGCCTGCTCTGTCGCGGCACTCTGTATCGCACTCACGGTCGCATTCGGCGGTTCATCGGGTTCCGTCGCGCACGCGACATGGAAGCCGTCGAGTGACCTGGGTCCCACCGACGGCGTCCTCTTCGTGACGGAGCCCGGTAAAGACCCACTGCGCATGGCGGTCAAGGACGGACGTCTTGCATGGGGCGATCGCTCGACGAGCAAGGTGTGGAGCGTCGCATCGGTCGACATCGATCGCGTGATGAAGAAGATCTTCGATGGCACGAGCTACGTCGAGCAGCGACGTGAAGCGCAGGAGTCTGCGAAGACCGAGGAAGCGGAGTTCAACAAGCGCGCCGAGGACTTGCGCGCCAAGTATCAAGGCGCAGAAGCAGCGGGTGGAGCGGTGCCACCCGAAGCGCAGCGTGAGATGGCAATGTTGCGGCAGGAGTACGAGAAGTGGGTTGATGGCGTTCGCATGCGCGATGAGAAGATCGCGGCGGAGCAGTTCGAGCAGGCATATCGCGAACTCGTCGCGGCAGTCGAAGCGGTCGCCGAGAAAGAGTCCATCGATCTCGTCTTCCGGTTTTTCCCAACGAATGAGCCGTTTAAGGCGACGCGCGCCGGTGAAGCACTCGCGCAGATTCAGGCCCGCACGTTTCTCAAGTACCCAGCCGCGATGGACATCACGTCCG
>JBEIJG010000312.1:0-4375 GCA_040380385.1 Phycisphaeraceae bacterium
CGCTCGCGGGGCTGTCGACGTTCATCGTGATTCTGCTTCACAAGCCGTTCGACAGTCTCACCGTCGCGATGCTGGTGCGCGCGTCCGGTCGCCCCGTGATCTTCGCGCACATTGTGAATTTCCTCTTTGCGTTGGTGGTTCCCGTCGGCGCTGCAGCGCTCTGGTTTGGCGTTTCGCAAGATGGAGCATCGATTTTGCCGCTCGCGCTTGCATTCAGCGCCGGAACGTTCCTTTGCATCGCGACGAGTGATTTGTTGCCGGAATTGCAGTTCCACCGCCACGACCGCGTCGGGCTCTCTGTGTCGCTCTTGCTTGGCATCGCGCTTGCGACTGGAATTGCGCGCCTTGAGTCGAGTGTCGCGCAATCGCATGACCATTCACACGATCACTCACACGATCACTCACACGATCACTCACACGACGAGCCATCAACGCCGATGCCAGCGAGCGATGCGCACGATCACTCCGATCCAAATCACAAGCATTGATCGATGGCGCTGACCAGCGCGATGATCTACCGAGAGGCAACCGCATGAAAGTCAAAGCTGAAGTCGTCATCGCTGAGTTGAACCGCCTGCGATCCGATGTCGACAAAGACATGACGGATCCGGAGTACTTCGCGTTGCATCACGCGCTCTGCTTCATCTCGTACAAGATGGGCGAGTTTCAGAAGTATCTCGACGAAGTCGTGAAGGATGGCGAGCATCCGTAACTGCACGCGGAGTGCGCGTTTCGAGTGCATCACGCACGTGCAAGTACAACGACGTCGTCATACGCGCCCTTGATGCGCGCGGTTTGAACAACGCGCAGACCGCAGGCGTGTAACTGCCGCTCGAGTTCCTCGGGGCGGTATTCGTCGAGGTGGTACACGGGATCGTTGCGATGACCGTAGCGCCATGCTGGCGTTGCGATCAGGATCGCGCCTCCGGGCACGACGACGCGGCGAATCTCTGCGAGTGCACGTACCGGATTTCGAAGATGCTCGATGACGTCGAGAAGAAGTGCGCCGCGCGCGGAATGCTCCGGAAAGGGCAGTTTTTCCGCGGAACCATGCATGCACGTCACGAGATCCGCGAGGCCTTCAGCGGCCATCCGTGCGTCGGCGATCGCGATCGCTTCGGGCTCTGGTTCCACCGCAGCAACGCGGAGCTGGTGGCGCGCGAGTAAGCCCGCGAAGAGCCCGTCGCCCGCGCCGACATCAAGAAGAGGGAGATCGAGTGTGTCGCGTTCGTGCGAGAGATTCGCGCGCAGAAACGAGATGAGTGTGTCAGCCCGTCGTCGGTACGCGTCGTGGGAGTTGTAGAGATCCCAGTGATAGGCGCCACGCGCTTCGTATTTGCCGAAACCGACAGAAGCGCCCCAAATCGGCGCATTCCATCGAAGTCGCGCAAGATCTATCGATGTCGCGACGCTTTCGAGGTCGCACGCTTCGCCGTCGAAACCGAGTTGATTTCGAAAGTGTGCAGCAGCGATCGACGAGCGAAAGCCGTCGCGAGCGAACGATTCCTCGGCGTTCGCCGGCTCTTCGAGCGTTGCTGATGCAACGGAAATCACGCGGCCGAGGCCGCGTTTGCGCGCCTCAAGTGAAAGTGTGATCAGTGCGAGTGAACCGAACCCGACCATCGGTTCGCAGAGATCCGCGCCATGCACTGCTTGAAACGCATGGCCGCACACAACGGCAACCCCGTGGTCAATCGCGTCGACCTCTACATCGAAGCGCTCTGCGTCGCGCGGTGCACCGCGGCCATTTCGCACGAATCCCTTTGGATGAAGGAGAAACGCTCCATGTGCAGCGACGCTGTCTTGCGCGAGTCGTCGAGCGCCCGCGACGGCGATGTGGTCGTGGCGTTGAAACGCGTCCTCAAGCGCAGGAGCCGTTTCGCGCGCGATGGCCGAGTCGACCGACGTGTGCCAGACGAGTACACGTCCCGAGGGAAGCGACTCAAACTCGAATGCACGCAAGATTGCGCTTGGATTCTGACGAGACATGACGTGAAAATCGGCGGAATCACTGCGTTTCCTCCACTCTCCGTGGTTCGGTTGTGGCGGTATCCTCCACGTCCCGCGCGAAGTGCGCCGCACGTAGACGGTCGAGTTGAAAATCGAGTCGAAAGTCGAGTCGAAAGTCCTAGGAATCCGCATGTCCGACCAGAAGCCAGCATCGAACCCGCCAGCCTCCAAAGAAGGTCGCGAAGGGCGCGAGGGCAAAGAGTCCCGATACAAGGACACCCTCAATCTCCCGAAGACGTCCTTCGCCATGAAGGCCAATCTCATCCAGGCGGAACCGCAGTCGATGAAGCGCTGGGACGAGTCGCACCTGTTTGGTCGTTTGCAGGTCGCGCGCGAGACGGCGGAACCGTTCGTCTTCCACGACGGCCCGCCGTATGCGAATGGCCCAATTCACATGGGCCACATGCTCAACAAAGTACTGAAGGACTTTGTGGTGCGTGGTGCGTTGATGGAGGGTCGCCGTGTGCGCTTTGTGCCCGGTTGGGATACGCACGGACTTCCGATCGAACACAAGGTGATGACCGAACTGCATGAGAAGGGGAAGACGGCAAAGCTCGACACGTTGACCGCGGAACAGCGGCACATGGCGATTCGCCGTGAATGCGCAGCAGCGGCGACGAAGTTCATCGGTCTGCAAGCTGAGCAAATGAAGCGATTGCTGACGCTCGCGGATTACGCCGATCCCTACTACACGCTCATGCCGAACTACGAGGCGAAGACGCTTGAAGTCTTCGCGGATCTTGTCGAGCAGGGCGTTGTCGTGCGTGCGTTGAAGCCAGTGCACTGGTCGATCGCAAACAAGACCGCGCTCGCCGAAGCCGAACTCGAGTACGAAGACCGCGAAGATCTTTCGGTCTATGTCGACTTTGAAGCCACAGATCGCGCGAAAGTCGCTGCGGCATTCGGCTTACTCGCAGAAGCGCCAACGACGAGCGATACAAGTACGGACGGCAGCGGTGTTGGAGTTGAGAGCGAAGACGTCGATGATTCGCGCTTCCTCGATGTCACGCCGAGTTTCATGATTTGGACGACCACGCCGTGGACGCTTCCAGCGAATCTCGCGATCGCGGTCCATGAGAAGTACCGCTACGCCCTTGTGGAAATCGACGGAAACACAACGATTTTGGCGAGCGATTTGGTCGCCGCGGTTGCGAAGAAAGCAGGCGCAGAGAAGGTTGTTGTGCGCGCGGAAACCGACGGCGCGAAGCTCGTCGGCCTCGCCTATCGGCATCCGTTCTGCCCGCGCGAGGGCCGCATCGTGTCGGCCGACTACGTCACGCTTGAAGATGGCACGGGCCTTGTGCACACCGCGCCAGGCCACGGCGCTGACGACTATCGCACCGGCTTGAAAGAAGGGCTCCCCGCGTATTGCCCTGTTCGCGAAGATGGAACGTACGACGATACGGTGCCTGAGTGGCTGCGTGGTAAGTCGATTTGGACGGCGAATGCCGAAGTCGCGGAGCGATTGCGCGCAAGTGGCCATCTTTTCTACGACCACAAGTTCATGCACTCCTATCCGCATGACTGGCGTTCGAAAACGCCAGTGATTTTCCGCGCGACCGAACAGTGGTTCGTCGGCGTCGATGTGCCGGTGAAGCGCGATGGAAAGACCTTGCGTCAGCGCGCACTCGAAGCGATCACCAACGAAGTTGGTTTCACACCAGAGTGGGGGCGCAATCGTCTGCGCGGCATGCTTGAATCGCGGCCTGATTGGTGCATTTCACGTCAGCGTTCGTGGGGCTTGCCTATTCCTGCGTTCCGCACGCCGGACGGTAAGACCTTCCTCACGCCTGCAAGCGTGCGCGCGGTCGCGAAACGATTCGCGGAAAAGGGCAGCGACGCGTGGTTCCAAGAGTCACCTGCAGACTTGCTTTCGCATTACGACGCGAAGTCAGACGCGGCGGCGCCTGCTGGGCTTGACGTTGCAACGCTCGTCAAACTGCACGACATTTTCGATGGTGGTTTGAAGCGGGAAGTTCGTGGAACTCCGTGCTTCGCGCGCGAAACATCGGCTACCCGTCGGAGATGTATCTCGAGGGCAGCGATCAACATCGCGGTTGGTTCCAGTTGTCGTTGCTGCCTGCGCTCGGTGCGACCGGCGTTGCGCCGTTCAAGCGACTCGTGACGCACGGCTTCATCGTCGACAAAGACGGTCGCAAGATGTCGAAGTCGATCGGAAATACGATCGATGTCGAAGCATTGCTGAAGGAATTTGGTGCGGACGTTTGTCGTTGGTGGGTTGCTGGAACGGATTACGAGAATGACATCCGCGCCGACAGCGAGTTCTTCAAGGTTTCGGGCGAGAGTTACCGCAAGGTGCGCAACACGATTCGCTATCTCCTCTCGAACCTCGAGGGATTTGACG
>JBEIJG010000313.1:0-4356 GCA_040380385.1 Phycisphaeraceae bacterium
CCGTTGCACACGACGCGCGCATCTTCGCCGCATCTCAAGCGGGAACCGATGACGCAATCGACTTCACATCCGCGCGTCGTGCGATCGAATCTGCACGCGCGTTTGCTCGCACCGCTCGCGCGTCGATGCCGAAAGAAGTCGCGCTTCTCGCGTGTAGCGTCCCCAACACGATTCGCGATGGTTCGCTGGATACAGCGCGCACAGAGGCGAAGCGTGCACTCGAAGTCGCGAAGTCTGCGCTCCTTCCACTCACAGATCTCGGCGCGAATCCCCCACTGCATGCGGGCACTGCGCGCCTCTCGACAACGTGCGAGCGACTCGCGCGCGTCGCTCGCGCCGAGCGCACGATCCCCGCGTGGAGTACCTTCACCATTGCACGCGCGCGCGCCGCGGAGTTCCGCTTGAAGCCTGTCGCAGACGCGCTGCTTTCTGGCGCACTTCCCGCAACGCTTGCCGAAAGCGCAGCCGAGGCCGAAATGCTCGCTGCATGGACGCGCGAGAAACTCCGCAGCGAGCCTGCACTTCTTGATTGCGGCGCGGATCGCATGCAGGAACTTCGAAAGCAACTCGTCGCAGGTATGAGTGAGTATCGCAAGGGAGCTTCCGGCGCCGTTGCGCTTGCGGTGCGCGATCGCGCGCGCATGGCGCTTGCAAATGCGGATCTTCCGGGCATGCGTCAAGCACGCACGAAGATCGATGAACTTCGCGCGCTCTCGACCATTCGTCGCCCGATTCGCCGTGTCATGTCAGAAGCCGCATCCGCGATGACCGCGATCAAACCGATCGTTCTCGCGAGTCCACTCTCTGCAGCAACGATGCTGCCGCCTGACTTCCCACCCTTTGATCTCATCGTCTTCGATGAAGCTTCGCAAGTTCCTGTGTGGGACGCGGCCTGTGCGATTGCGCGCGGTTCTGCAAGCGTGATTGTGGGCGATTCTCGCCAACTTCCGCCGACGAACTTCTTCGATCGGAAAGACGCGGGCGACGCAAAGGACGAGGGCTCCGAGACCGATCGCAGCGCAAACGACGCGGCACTCGCGGACATGCTCGAGCCACTCGAAAGTGTGCTCGAAGAAGCGATCGCCTCGGGTATTCCTCAGCGCAGTTTGCTGTGGCACTACCGCTCACGCGATGAACGCCTCATCGAGTTCTCGAATCGCCGCAGTTACGGCGCGCGCTTGCAAACATTTCCAGCCGCGCGGCGCACCCATCCCAATCTGGGCGTCGAGTTCCGCTTCGTCGGCGGCGTCTACGACCGCGCTGGAACGTCGACGAATCGCGCCGAAGCAGAAGCCGTGGTCGCGGAGATCACGCGCCGTTTGCTCGACGACGACGCGTGCAGTGCGAATCGTTCGATCGGCGTTGTGACATTCAGCGTGGCGCAACAGACGCTCGTCCAAGACCTGCTCGATGAAGCACTCGACCGCGATGCGAAGTTGCGCACGCGTCTCGCGGAAGCGGCTGAAGCAGGCGAGGATGTGTTCGTCAAAAACCTCGAAAACGTGCAGGGCGACGAGCGCGCGACGATGCTCTTCTCGATCTGCTACGGCCGCGACCGAACCAGCACGCTCTATCACAACTTCGGCCCGCTCAATCTCTCGGGTGGCGAACGTCGTCTGAACGTCGCCGTGAGCCGCGCGAGAGAGAAGATCGTGGTCTTCTCCTCAGTGCGCGCATCCGAACTCGACCCGAAGAAGTGCACATCGAAGGGTGCGCAGGATCTCCGCGATTACCTCGCGTTTGCTGAACTCGGAACGGTTCCTGCCTCGCGCGATGAGACGCGCGCTGGCATGGATATCGATGTCGATGCGATCGAACGACGCCTCGCGCGTGCGCTGGAATCTCGCGGTTTCCGCGTTGATTTCCACGTTGGACGCTCACGCGATTACCGCGTTTCGCTCGCACTCGCGCTCCCCGAGGCGCCCGACGAGTGGATACTCGGCGTCGAACTCGATGGCGCGTTTCATCAGACCGCACCGACAGTGATCGATCGCGAACTCGTGCGCGCGGGCGTGCTCAGTTCGCTCGGTTGGCGGACGATCAAAGTCAGCGCGATCGATGTCCTGCGCGATGAATTGAAAACGGTCGAGCGCATCATCGCCGCCGCGCGCGGCGCGTGAATTCGAAGCGGATGCCTGCATGCGTCAGCGTGCGCAGTTTGGCTCGGGACTACGCGAAGGCGAGACGTGCTTCGCGCGCACCCGCGAGCCCGCTTCGACGGTCACGATCCACACGGGCTTCGCGGCGAAGTAGCCAGGACTCGGGAACGCGATTTCGCCCGTAATCCCTGCATGCGGCGCGAGCGAACGAAGCGCGCCGGCCACACCTTCGCGCGTTCGGCGCTCGGCGGGCAACGACTCAAGCGCGCGCACCATCGCTTGCATCGAGTCATATCCGAGCGCCGAGAACGCCGTAGGCTCGACCTTGAACTTTGCACGGTACTTCTCAGCGAAACGCTGCGCGGCCGCACTCGCACCGGCACCGAACCACGCATGCGTGGAGAAGTACACAGCGCCTTGCTTCGAGGCCGCATCAACGTCAGAGATATCGAAACTGTCCGCGCCAAGAATCGCGCCTTGGAAACCGGCGTTGCGCAGAGTTTCAATCGCGGGAACGACCGAGGTCGCGTTGCACGCGATGTACACCGCATCGGGCTTCGAAGCGCCCGCGAGCACCGCCTTCGGATCGATCTTCATCGCATCGGTGAAAGCGATCGTCGTGACTTGAACGCCCTCAAGTCCGCGCGCACGCGCCGCGAATGCTTGGCTCACCGCGACAGGGAAATCACTGGTTGCTTCAAAGAGAATCGCAATCTTGCGCGCACCGAGTTGGCCGTGCGCGAACTCCGCCATCGCCGCACCTTGCGCTGAGTCGGAGTAGCACGCGAAACTCAGAAGGTCGCCGCCCGGAAGCCGCGCGAGGCACGGATCGGTCGCACCCACGACAAGAAACGGCGTTTTTGCCGCGGCGAATGGCGCGAAGCCTGCGCGCAACTCGTCCGAGTCAGTCGAGCCAAGCGCGGCGATCGCGGTTTTTGCCGCTTGCTCAGCGCCAGCGACGCTCACGATATCGACGCCCCACGGCACATTTCCCGCTTCGTCACGAGCCAACATTGCGCCTTGCAGTGCCGCGACATCGAGCACTGCCGCCGGTCCTGTCGGCTCGAACACGCACGCGATCCGTGGAAGCGAAGCGGCAGCGTCGGTGGTCGCGGGCTTGGTGGCGCAGCCTGTGAGCGAGATGGCCGCGACAAGCACCGCCGAAGGAGCGAGGACGAAAGAAACACAACGTGGGGCGCTGAGAGACGTGAGCATGGTGAAAGGCGCGAGTTTGCAGCTGCGTGAAAGAAGTAAGACCAAATTGATTTCGGACGCTCTCGGGGTTTCCGTCGAAAATTGCGTCGTCGCCACGAGGGCGCGAACCGCGCCGATTACGACTTCGCGGGGTACTCGTACACACCGCGGCCCGACTTGTCGCCAAGCCGCCCCGCTTGTACGAGTTGCCGCAGCAGCGGGCATGGGAAGAACTTCGGATTTCCGAGTTCCTTGTAGAGCACCATCATGATGTCGTGGCAGACATCGAGGCCGATGAAGTCGGCGAGGCGCAGCGGACCCATCGGGAAATTGCAGCCGAGGAGCATGATCTGATCGATGTCCTCAGGCTTCGCGACACCTTCCATCCACGCGTAGAACGCCTCATTGATCATCGGCATCAGCACGCGATTCGAAACGAAACCCGCGCGGTCGTTCGCAGGCACCGGCGTCTTCCCCATCGCCTTCGCGAGTTCAATTGTGCGCGCGGTCGTTTCTTCGCTCGTCGCGATGCCCTTGATGACCTCCACGAGCTTCATGATCGGCACGGGATTGAAGAAGTGCATGCCGATCACGCGTGGCGCGTCCTTGCCGACGATGCTCGCGATATCGGTGATCGAAATGCTCGAGGTATTCGTCGCAAGCACCACGTCCTCGCGGAATGTCGCTTGCATCTCTTTGAAGATCTTCTTCTTGAGTTCGACATTCTCGGTCGCCGCTTCGACAACCCAGTCGGCCGACTTCGCTTCCGCCATCGACGTGACGTAACAGATCCGCTTGAGCGCGGCGTCTGCCGCGTCCTGGGCGAGTTTTCCCGTCTCGACGAGACGCGCGAGGCTCTTCGCGTGTCCGGCTTTGGCGCGATCGAGCGCGGGTTGGCTCACGTCGATCTGGATCGCGTTGAAGCCAGTCTGCGCGGCGGTGAGGGCGATGCCGGAACCCATGGGTCCTGCTCCGATGACGGCGATGGTCTTGACGGTCGACATAAGGCGGGAAATGTAGCAGCCCCCGCGGCGACCACGCGCCGCCCACGCGCGGCCGTCAC